>JBLILW010000173.1:0-5795 GCA_047638435.1 Urechidicola sp. | reverse complement strand
GTTTTAGTTTGCCTGACTAAGAATATTCATACCCTTAAGCAGGTTCAATGCTTCATATAGTTGAAAATCAATTTCCGCCAGATTCTCGACATTGTCTTTGTCATCGGCATTTTTTGCATCATCTACCGGCTCATCATCTTCAGGGTTACTTAAGTGCCCTGATAGATCATTTTCAGAAAACGACTTACGTGCTTTCTTATCACTCGCTGGAAGACGCAATGTCTTTAATTCAATATCTGGCACGATGCCTTTTGCCTGAATTGAACGGCCATTCGGCGTGAAGTAACGCGCTGTGGTGATTTTTACCGCTGATCCATTTTGCAGCTCCTGAATTGTTTGAACCGATCCTTTACCGAATGACTTAGTGCCCATGATGATGGCGCGTTTGTGGTCTTGCATAGCTCCAGCAACAATCTCTGATGCGGATGCTGAACCACCATTAATTAGTATGATAAGTGGTGCTCCATTTAAGCTGTCGCCCGGTGTTGCCGTATAGCGATGGCTTGAATCGTCGATGCGACCCTCGGTGTAAACAACCAAGCCATCATTAATAAAGGCATCCGATACACCAACCGCACCACTGAGCACACCGCCAGGGTTATTTCGTAGGTCTAATACCAAGCCTTTAAGTGGCGCTTTTTTCTGCAGATCGGTAATCGTTTTGAGTAGATCAGTCGTGGTCCGTGACTGAAAGCTAGCAATACGAACATAACCATAGCCGTCTTCGAGGACTTTACTCTTAACGCTTTTTACGCGAATGATCTCTCGTGTGATAGTGAATTCAAGTGGTGCGCTTTCACCTTCTCTGACGATGGTTAACAGAATATCGGTATCAGGTTCTCCACGCATAATTTTAACTGCATCGTTCAATGTCATGCCTTTGACGGGCGTATCATCGAGTTGAATGATTAGGTCGGCGGGTTGCAGGCCAGCACGGGAAGCGGGCGTATCATCTATGGGTGATATAACCTTAACAAAGCCATTTTCCATACTTACTTCGATACCTAAACCACCGAATTGGCCGGTAGTGCCGACTTTAAGTTCGTTAAACTCAGAGGTGTTCATGAAGGCAGAATGAGGATCAAGTCCACTCAACATACCTCGAATCGCATCTTCGATTAGTTTCTTATCGTCCACACCTTCAACATAGTCAGATTTGATTCTGGAAAATACGTCGGTGAAAGTCTGGAGCGACTCAAAAGGAATATCGAGACTTCCTGCTTGATTGTCTTTCAGGGCATAGACGCTATGGCCGATGGCGAGCGATAAACCGAGTAAAATACCGACCAAAAGCAGGGTCGATTGTCTTAATTTGTTAAGCATTAAAGTCTCCGTGTGCAATACAGCTATTGTAGACTAGATATTCACTCAAAAGTTGTAAACATTTTGGTGCATCAAATCTGTTGAACTTAACCTGATAAAACTCAGGATGAAGGGCGTCTCTAAAAAAGTGAATTTTTAGAGCTAACCTGAAAATTGGTTTCCGTTTTTACACCACTTAGTCGGGTTCTGTGGACTTCCTTTTTTACGTATTTCGAAATAAAGGCTGGGCTTATTTTGGCCGCCACTACTACCAACACTACTAATAATTTCACCGGCTTCTACCCATTCGCCAGCAGACATAAACAATGATTCGTTATGCCCATAGAGTGATAGATATGAATTACCGTGATCAATAATAATAATATTACCGAACCCGCGTAACCAATCTGCAAAAGCAATTCTACCACTGGAAATGGCTCGAACATGGCGACCGACAGGCGCTTCTATTAAAACACCTTGCCAGCGCAATTCGGACAACTGTTTTTGGCGCCCGAACACACGCTTAACATTGCCTTTTACGGGCCAGGCGAGTTCACCACGCAGTTTATCAAACGGCCTATCGTCAAACCGCGGTTCAGGTGACTCGATTAGAATTTCTTCAATCGAGCTAATGAGCGACTCTAATGCTTTTGCGTCGACCTGTAGTTTACCAAGAACGCCACCTTGTTTTTTTAATTGCTGATTAAGAGCTGCGATAATGGTTTTTCGTTCTGAACCATTTTTCTTGAGTTGCTTATTTTGCTCTTCTAGCTGTTGATGGCTGGCTTCAAGCACCTGTTTGGTATTATTGATATCTGCCTCTGTCTTTAACAGAGTATCGATATTCTCTTGCACACGCTTAATTAAGTCGATTCGAGCATTTGAAAAATATTGATAGTAAATCAAGTTTCTTTGTAAACCACCAGCATCCTGTTGCGAAAATAGTAATTTAATTTTTTCTTGTTGACCGAGTGTGTAAGCCAAATAAACTTGCTGAGAGAGAGTCGAATTTTGCTGACTCAGTTCATTTTGGCTTTGCTTCTTTTGGGTTCGCAATTGCCTTAGTTCAGACTTTGTATCGATGATCTTTTTCTTAGATGCAGAAATTTTCTGGCTGACATTGCTAATACTGCGTTCGATTTTCTCAAGCTGCTTTACGTAGGCTGACTTGCTATCTTGTTTCTCTGAAATAGTTTTCTGCAAATTAGAGATTTTGGCCTGTAAGGCTCTAAGCTCGTCTTCTTTCTTAGATTTATCGCTGGCCGCAGAAGGTAATGTAGCAAGACATAGGAGTAAAAATGTCGATAGAAAAATCGCGGGGAAGCACTGTCTCATGAGTCTAATGGGCTGGCCCTAGCTCTGTTTTCTTGGCGGTAACCCCGTGTGTTGGGTCAAAATTTGACCTCGACGTGGTTGGTTGCTATTGACCGATTTTGGCTTGCCCTGTTGTCGGGGCGTACTATTTTTTCGTCTGGGACTTTTGTAGGCATCACCATCTTTGGGTTGAAAAGTTGGAATCAATTGATGCTTAGCACTACCAATTAAATCTTCCCGTCCCATCTTAGTCAGCGCTTCTCGCAACATCGGCCAGTTGTCTGGGTCGTGATATCTTAAAAAGGCTTTATGTAATCGTCGCTGTATATCACCCTTGGCGGTAACAACGTCCTCACTATCGCGCTTAACACGCTTGAGTGGGTTTTTGCCGGTGTGATACATAGTAGTGGCAGTCGCCATAGGCGATGGATAAAAATTTTGTACCTGATCAGCCTTAAATCCATTCTTTTTTAGCCAAAGAGCCAAATTCATCATGTCTTCTTCTGTGGTTCCAGGGTGTGCAGCAATAAAGTAAGGGATAAGATATTGCTCCTTACCTGCCTTTTTCGAAAATTTTTCGAACAAAGCCTTAAACCGGTCATAGCTACCCATGCCGGGTTTCATCATCTTCGATAATGGCCCATGCTCAGTGTGTTCTGGCGCTATCTTTAAATAACCACCGACATGATGGGTCACTAGCTCTTCTACATATTCAGGTGATTCAACCGCAAGGTCGTAGCGCAAACCAGAACTAATCAGCACTTTCTTAACACCCTTCAATTCGCGTGCACGGCGATATAAGGCGATTAAAGAGGAATGATCGGTATCAAGATTTTCGCAAATACCCGGATAGACACAGGAAGGAAGACGACAGGCAGCCTCAATGGTTCTCGACTTACAGGCAAGCCGGTACATATTGGCCGTTGGGCCACCCAGATCAGAAACGATACCGGTAAATCCAGGTACTTTATCGCGCATTTGTTCAATTTCATTGATGATCGAGTCTTCAGATCTGCTTTGGATCACCCGGCCCTCATGCTCTGTTATCGAACAAAAAGTACAGCCGCCAAAACAGCCACGCATGATATTCACCGAGAAGCGGATCATTTCATAAGCTGGGATTCGTGCTTTTTTATAAAGGGGATGTGGTACACGGGCATAGTTGAAACTGAAGACATAATCCATTTCTTCCGTCGTCAGCGGAATCGGTGGTGGGTTAAACCAGATTTTTTGACCGCCTTGGTTTTGCACTAATGCTCGAGCATTACCCGGGTTAGTTTCAAGGTGTAGCACTCGATTGGCATGCGCATACAGAACAGGGTCGCGATTGACATCGTCAAACGACGGCAGACGAATGACAGTTTTCAGTCGCTGTTTTAGTTTGTGCTGTAATTTTTCGAGTTTACCGGTGAAGGTAACCTCGACTTGTTTAGTTTTGGATTGCTCTTTATCGGCAGCGTCTTGACTGCTATCGCAGGTATCCTGGTCAATCATTTCGTAAGGGCTTATGCGCTTTTCAAGTCGGCCAGGTTTTTCGACATTGGTTGAGTCGAGTATTTGCCAGTCCTCTGGGATATCCTTAATGAAAAAAGCGGACCCACGAATATCGATGATAGTGCTGATTTCATCGCCCTTTGCGAGGCGGTGGGCTACTTCAACAATGGCTCTCTCGGCATTGCCATATAGCAACAGGTCAGCCTTGGCATCAGCCAGAATAGAGCGCCGGACCTTGTCCTGCCAATAATCGTAATGAGCAATTCGCCTGAGTGATGCTTCGATACCGCCAATTACAATTGGTACGTCGTTATAGGCTTCGCGGCAACGTTGGGAGTAAACCACCGAACAGCGGTCGGGCCGTTTGCCGCCGACATCGTCTGGAGAATAGGCGTCATCAGACCGAATTTTTCGATCAGCCGTATAGCGGTTAATCATCGAATCCATATTACCAGCGCTGACGCCAAAGAATAGGTTGGGTTTGCCAAGTGCCCTAAAAGGATCGACGCTATGCCAGTCGGGTTGATCGATAATGCCGACTCGAAAACCCTGTGCTTCTAGTAATCGACCGATAATGGCCATACCAAAGCTAGGGTGATCAACATAAGCGTCACCGGTGACGATAATGATATCGCAACTATCCCAGCCAAGCTGGTCCATCTCATCACGTGATACGGGTAAAAAAGGTGCGGTACCGAAGCATTCAGCCCAATAGAGCGGGTATTGATTCAACGGCCTGGCTTTGTGGGACAGGGATATTTCTGAGTGGTTTTCCATGCGAGGCGATTCTACAGGAAACTAGCGACATCTGTCAGGGTAAGGCAGCGTGTTTACAGTGACTTTTATCAATTTCGCCCTCTGAATATCAATAAAGCGGCGTAGCCAGCGACTAAGCCCCAGAATGCAGAGCCAATTCCAAAAATAGTCATGCCCGACGCAGTTACCAAAAAGGTGATGATAGCCGCTTCGCGAGTCTTAGTCTCGCTTACGGCGGTGGTTAGGCTGTTGGCAATAGTGCCGATTAGCGCTAACCCGGCCAATGCCAAAACAAACTCAGTTGGGAACGCATTAAATAAGCCAACCACAGCGGCGCCACTGAGTCCCAGTAGTAAATAGAAGAAGCCGGCACTTAATGTTGCGATATAGCGTTTCTCGGGATCTTCGTGGGCTTCTTCACCAGTGCAAATCGCAGCTGTAATAGCAGCCAGATTGAGTGCATAACCACCCAACGGCGCCAGTACCAAAGTGGCGAACCCTGTCCAACTGATTAAGGGCGATAGCGGAGTTTGATATCCGGCGGCTCTCAACACAGCTATACCCGGGATGTTTTGTGACACCATGGTGACTACAAATAGTGGAATGCCAACACCAATAAGTGTCTGAAGTGAAAATGCGGGGATAATAAATTGTGGTTTGACGGCAACAAATTCAAAGTCATCAAAGTTAAGTAATCCATGCAACTGGCAAATGGCTAGTCCAGCCATCAGGACAATAACAATCGCATAACGAGGCATCATTTTTTTCATCAGCAGATAGGTAACAAACATGGAGCCAACGAGTAAAAGGCGGGTTTCCATCGAACTGAATACGTCGATACCAAATTGGAACAAAATACCCGCCAACATTGCAGCGGCAATCGGCAGCGGTATGCGATCTATGATTTTTTCGAACCAGCCGGTGATGCC
>JBLILW010000172.1:0-5844 GCA_047638435.1 Urechidicola sp. | reverse complement strand
GTCAAAACAGTGCCAGAATATCCTGGTCAGAAGAAGATCTAAACAAACAGTTAAGAGATATTATGGCTAATATTCATTATCGCTGTATAGAGCATGGTCGTGATGGAGATTATATCGATTATGTTAAGGGTGCGAATATTGCTGGATTTATAAAAGTAGCCGATGCTATGCTTGCTTATGGTGTTGTATAAACGGCTTAGAGGCTCGATTGCGCGCCCAATGAGCCTAAATTTGATGATTGACTTCGATGTTGCTGCGGTTTTCTCTCCAAGAAAGATTCATTAATAAGGGTAGCTCATAAGTTATTAAATAGCGTATATTGTGAGAAATAGTTAGTTTTAGTTACTTGGTGGTTTATGCGATTGAGCATTTCCACCAAGTTTTCTATACTAAAAATAAAATATAATAATAGTTCGGAGGTGGCCCTAAGATGTATTCATCTAGTATTTTACGATTAATAGTGCTTGTAAATTTCTTGTTTATGATTCAATTACCATTGAATGCTGCAAACTTTAATGAAGGCGCCAAAACTTGTTCTGAGTGTCACGATCAGGAATATGCAGTTTGGAAAGAAACCCCTCATTTCGAATCTTATAGATCCGTTCACAAGTCACCAGAAGCTAAAAAAATCTTAAAAGCGGTAGGCAGTAAATCGATGAAACGCGGCGATGACTGTGCGACCTGCCACTACACTATGGTTCAAAAATCGGCTACTAAGAAAGCTAGGCCCAAGTCAGGACCATCCTGTGAAAGTTGTCATGGCGCTTCATCCACTTGGAGGGCAATCCATAACGATTTTGGTGGGCCGGATATTAAGGCGTCTGATGAAGATCCAGCGCACAAAGTGAAAAGACTTGCTGATGCAGAAGCTGGTGGCATGCTGGCATCTCGTATGGTTTATCGGATTGCGAGTGGTTGTATGTCTTGTCACGGCCTTGCAAATGCTGATGTTAAGAAGGATTTATTGGGTAAGATGCTGGATGCAGGCCATCCAATCGAACCTGACTTTGAAATCGTAAAGTACTCACAAGGAAAATTAAGACATAGATTTGTGCCGCCTAATGTCAATGAGAATTCTAAACTAAGCACTGCCGACACTGCTCGTTTATATCTGGGTGGACAGGCAGCTTCGTTAGTTTCGGCAACAGCGGTTAAGAATAAAGTTGAGCACGCTGAGTTTAATGCCGCGCAAGATAAGAAAATTAAAATAGCCCTAGTTGCGTTAAACGCAGTTAAGTCGAAAATTCCAGAAGCTGCAAAACTACTGGCAAAACCAAACAATGAAAACGCATTGGCATTTGAGTCGGCTTTGCAAGGAAAAGACTTATCAGCTGAGGTGAAGTCACTATTGCCTGAAGCCTCCAGTTACAAATAATTTAACAACACATGGAAAATTAACTGGTAGGATGAAATTTACCTACCCTGCCAGTTTTATTTAGTCTAGGAAAATACTTGCTATAGCGAGCAAGCCAACAGGTCATTAAAATGAATAGAGACGCACGGAATGGGTTGATTTCTAACCCTCATATCATAATAAGTTTTACGCTACTATTAAGCCTGTTCATGATTACCACACAGTCGCTGGCTACATCAGATGAAGTAGCTGACGACGAGATTTCTTCAGAAGAAGTTGCCGACGAAGCGCATAACGCGCTATTTCTTGAGCAACGAATGCCCGCCGCATCTACTTGCTTGAATTGTCATCCCCGTCAATATGATCAATGGTCAAAGTCCCAACACTCTTACGCTCAGTTAAGCCCTGTGTTTAATTCATTTCAGGCAAAAATACTTAAATTAACGAATGGTACCAATGGTGATTTTTGTATTCGTTGCCACACTCCTGTTGGCATGAATTTAGGTGAACCATTGTTTGGTTCCAACCTTGATCGCCACGCGACTTCTCGCGAGGGCATCACTTGCATAACCTGTCATCGTATGAGCCAAACGCTAGGCAAGGTCAGTGGACGATTACCGATAAATCAAGGTGATATGACTCAGCCTGTCTATGGCCCAGGTGGTAATGAGAACCTGGTTAAAACACTTGAAACACCTGGCCTAAAGGTTACGACTCAGGCTAACGAAAGGGGTCGTAAGATTCATGGAGAAGTTAAGAAATTCAGTTTTCTATCCGAATCAGGATTTTGTGCGGTATGTCATGATGTCACGCTAGTTGACGGATTTCGATTGGAGGAAGCCTTCAGTGAATACAAAAGCTCACCAGCAGCTGCGCGTGGTGAATCTTGTCAGGATTGCCACATGGGCAAGATACCTGGTGTCGTCTCAGGGTATGACTTAGGACCTGCAGCGATCGTAAACGGTTTCGAAACGCCCGACAGAAAACTGACAGATCATCGATTCGCAGGTCCAGACTACTCAATTGTGCACCCTGGTATGTTTCCACACAACCCAGCAGCGCAAGAACTTGCCAGTTTAGAAGATTGGATCAAATTCGACCATAAAAAAGGTTGGGGTACTGACGAATTTGAAGATGAAGTTACTGATGATATGGAGTTTCCAGATCGATGGTCCGATATCGATGATCGCTACGAAGGCCGAGAAATACTAGACGTGCAGTTCGAAGCGTTAGACGAAATGGCCGACGCACGCAAAGCAATCCTTAAAGTTGGTTATCTATTGGAGGATATTGTTGTTGATAAAGCTTCCGAGGATAATCTTGAATTCAAAATTAAAGTCAAAAATGGTACCGATGGACATAATGTTCCAACCGGATTTACTGGTGAAAGATTGGTCTGGTTACATGTAGTTGTAGAAGATAGCGAAGGTAAGGTTATTTTTGAGTCAGGAGACCTGGACCCTAATGGTGACGTTCGAGATTTACATTCTCGTTATGTGCATAATGGTGAACTGCCGCTGGATACTCAGTTGTTCAGCCTTCAGTCAAAATTTGTGACTCGAAATGTACGTGGCAGTGAGCGCGAGCAAATTCTTTCAGTTAACTTCTCTCCAGATCCATTACCATTTTTAAGACCCGATTCGAGGCCAACTATCCTAGATGGCCGAATTCTTGGCGCCCGTATTCATAAGCAAGGGCTTATCTCTAATGGGTCACGATGGGCCGAATACGAAGTTGATAACAAAGCGCTCAACGGCAATGGCCCATACAAAGTTATTGTAGAACTTAAAGCTGCGATGATCCCAGTCAACCTTGTAGGTGCGATTATGGATGTTGGATTTGATTATGGCATGACCCCTCGAGAAGTGGCTGACGCAGTGGTCGACGGACATCAGGTGCTGTGGAAGAAAGATCAATGGCTAGTCAAAAAATCCGAGGACGAGAACTAATGGAAGACACCTCCTCCATGATGCCTAAAAAGAAATTATCCAAAAATTGCGTATTGGTACTTTTAATCTCCTGCTTTGTGCCTTTAACGGTTTTGGCAAGTGGTGAAAGCAGGTTGCCAGATGTCGCTATTCCGTTGCAAACAGAAGGGATGGAACGCACGACGCCTCTATTCGAAGCATTTGCACCTTTCTTAAGCACGGGTGATATCAAGCCCGGGTTCGAAATACCAACAGGAGCCATTTGGCAACCTGGACTATTAGTTTGGGGCGATTTTCGGAGTGCATTACAGCAGAATGACAACGGTAATGTGACTACTGAGGAATGGTCGAATCGATTGAATTTATTCGCACAACTAAAGTTGACGGGAACTGAGCGTGTGTTGATGAGTGTCCGTCCACTCGATGAAGGTGGTCGGTTTAGTGGCTATAGATTTAAGCCTGATACCAACGACAATTCAATTGACGCAAGTAATGATGATATACGGACACTTTTCTTTGAGGGTGACTTTGGTGAAGTCTTTCCCAATCTCGATCCTGATGATAGTCGTCGCCTCGATTTGGGCTTTGCTATAGGTCGACAGCCGTTGTTTAAACAAGAGGGCATTCTGGTTAACGATACCGTCGACGCTATTGGTATAGTTCGCAATTCTGGTCGAAGTTTTGGCGCCTCAAATGTTCGAGTAGCAGCACTTTATAGCTGGAATGAAGTCAATCGTAATGATCGATTAGAAGATAGCAAAGCTGAACTATATGGGTTATTTAGTGAACTAGATTTCAGTTGCTGCACTGTAAATGTTGACTTAATTTTAGTGGACTCTGAATTACCTACCGGTGGCGGTAGCTTTATAGGTGTGAGTAGCGTGCAACGTTTTGGGCATATAAATACCTCTTTTCGTTTGTTCAACTCAACCGCTGAAGAAGCCGACAATGCCGCAGTAAGTTCTGGTTCGTTGTTTTTCTTTGAGCTGTCTACGACACCACCAAAAACTGACAATAATTATTACCTGAATGGGTTTGTCGGTATCGATCAATACTCCCCTGCCGCACTTGATTTTGGAGTCGGTGGTCCGCTCGCGAGAACTGGCATTTTGTTTGCGGGGGTTGGTTTAGGTTCTTATGGGTCTCCACTTGATAATAATTCGACCGATGTATTTGGTTCATCACTTGGCTATCAAATGTTCTTTAGTGGTGGTCGGCAGCAGTTAATTGCTGAAGTTGCTTTCAGAAAAGAAACTAAAGGGCTTAAAACAGGCTCCGAAGCCGCTGGTTTGCGGTACCAACAGGC
This sequence comes from Urechidicola sp., assembly GCA_047638435.1. Taxonomy (GTDB): domain Bacteria; phylum Pseudomonadota; class Gammaproteobacteria. The sequence continues at coordinate 1,256 of JBLILW010000172.1, read as the reverse complement.
ATCTGGGTTACATACTATTTATATACTAGACGGATTTGTCTCTAATCATGATGTCAATGGCAGTGGTTCGGGTATGCGGGCTGAAGTCCGATTTAAGTTTTAGAGCTGATTCTAACCCGTAACTGTGCTGATAGAAGTAATTAACCTGAGAGTTGCCTAAACTAATGTTATCGAATATAACGACAATGAAGCGACCGAAGCGCTGGGATCACCCCTTTGATCCTGAAATGCGTTTTGAACAAGCAGAGTTAATGATTGCACGGCCAGAGTTTTCACATATTGACCAAAGCCGGTTTCCTGCTGCAACACCATTATTTGACATTATAATGAACGACTGTCGAATTTCTGAATATGAAGCGGGTGATTTGATAATCAGAGAAGGTGACTACGGTAGTAGTGCCTTTTTAGTATTGTCTGGGCAGATGCGTGTTGTGATAAACCCCGGGCTGCCCCCTAAAATATTGGGTCGAGCAAGCGTTCAGAAGAAAAGCCCCTACTCAATTATGAAACAGATCTGGAGTAAAAATAGCATTCCTGAAATGCGCCAATACAACCTTGGCTCTGTCAAGGCATTGGAAGATACGCAGGTCAATTTGTTTAATGCGGAAGGCGCTAAGCAAGTATTTGATTTTGACTCAGATGTGCCCAAACTGAAAGAGAAATACAAATCAGCAACGTTGAATGAAGGCGCCATAGTTGGTGAAATTGCTGCACTTGGTCGAGTACAGCGTACGGCGACTGGCTATGCTGAAACAAAAGTAACTTTGCTTGAAATTCGGTGGCAAGGGGTTCGTGATATTCGTAAATACGACGAAGCCTGGCGCACCATGATTGATAAAAATTATCGCCAAAAAATGCTTAAGGTACAATTAGAAAAACATCCCGACTTCTCTAACTTTGATGCTGACACTTTAGAAAAAATAGTTGCGGCGACCTTATTTGAAACTTATGGGGAATACGAGTGGGCTCGTTCCTATCGTGCAGAACAAGCCAAGGAAACCAATATTATTGGAAGTGACGCTGAACCCTGGGTTGCACGTGAAGGCGATTACGCCGACGGTTTGTTATTAATCGGTGCAGGTTTTGCACGAATTACCTCAAAAATGGGCAACGGTCATCGTAACCTTGGATATTTAAGTGCCGGTGATTATTTTGGCATGAGCGAGTTGTACACGGCCTGGAAAAATAATCAAGAACAACACTGGCAGGTTTCTTTGTCGGCGCTAGGTTATGTGCATGTCTTACGTATTCCATCG
>JBLILW010000171.1:0-5888 GCA_047638435.1 Urechidicola sp. | reverse complement strand
CATTCTCTTCACTGAGCTGCCGTTTTTCAGTGCGTAGATCTTGCTCAATGCTCTTGAGTTGGTTGTTATCATCAAGAATAGACAGTGTATTTTCGGACACTTCTTTGACATAACCTAACTCGTCTTCTGATATCTGCAAGGTTTCTTTTAATTGTGAGTTGTCCCCTCTTTCCCTACTCAGTGCTTGTCCTAAATCTTCTAATCTAGCCTTGAGGGTAGCAATTTGATCTTCTTGTTTCGTATCCTTTACTTTTAGTTTCTCGAGTTGGTTTCGGGCAGAGCTACCTTCTAGCAGGAATCGACTAAGTACATAGCCTGTTTTACCATCGTTAGTCTCTACTAATGAGTACTTGGATGCAAAATCTTGTTCTAGAATCTTAACGTTTTGTCCACTTTTGAGCATTCTGATAATATTATTAGAGGTGCTTGTGCCACTACGCATGGTGACTTCAAACTCGTCAGTTATATACTTTGTAGTGGCATTACTAACCTGCCAGACGGCAAGAGAACAAAAGAATAGAAGAAGAGCGAAACGGGTATTTTTTGTCATTGCTATGATTTTATCCATTATAGATCGATAGGTAACTGCTTCTAAAAACATTGTTACTAATTCATATTACAGACAACAGTAATAAATCTTACAAATATAGCAATCAATTGACCATTTTCCTATTGGTTTACATCTTGCCCCACTGACAGCAATAAGCGGATAATAGTGCCGGCAACTATAATAAATCATATCGATTCAGAACTGTCACTAATCAATACTTTGGTCGAGTCACTCCTTTTGTTTCGAACGGCTATAAAACAGCTATTTATGAGTGGGGACGTTGGATTGTCAGGGCTAATCACTGACGGTTACTTTTGTTGTTAAATCTTTCGCCGGCGACACTGAACTTTGAGTTGCAACGGGAACTTCGTAAGGTGTTATCAATATCAACATTGAGAGTTCTGGACTATCTAGATAATGCAGCGTTTCACTTCGCATGCGTCGGTGCTCTTTAAATAGATGATTGTCCAAAATTCTGGCATCAGCCAGGTTCTCATAAAGCAATGGGTCTGAGCTAGCGGTCTCGAGTTGCAAGTTTAATTGTGGGTCTAGCGATCGACGGGGTTTTCGCAGTACCAGGTCGGTATAAACATGTAGGTATCGAGAAAGAGCAACCGTGATCTTACCTTCGACTTCATATAATCCGCTTGTCTTTGCCTCATTAAGTGGCGCTGCTGCGTTGGTGAGACCGAGTTCTTCTAAACTGTTTTGGGCAACATCAATTGATTTCAGGGGATTGACGTCATCGACGGCTTGATTCGCTTTTAATAATTCAATTTGGTCATCAATTGATATGAATTCATTTCCGTAGCGACGACCGGCCTTAATCCAAATGGGTAATACTTGTGATTTGTCGAGGCCTGGCTGACGCCAGGCAAAGTGCGTCACAACTTCATAACGGGATGACCTAGTTATCTTATTCGCGGTATCAGTCAGTCGCAATGCAGGTTCTAGGACGACTTCATACTCCCTTTCTTTTGCAGCCTCAATACCGGATGGCTGAGAGAAATCAATGGTCACATCGTCTTTTGTCGGAGAACTTACGGGTAAGATATATTCCTTTGACTTAGGCACTTTGGTATTTTTATACAGAACAATTTCAACTTCATAATGAAGAATTGGGTCACTATCTTGCGCCAGAGCCTTACCAGCCAGAAATGGGCCTGCCGTGGATAGCGCGACGATGCTTAAAAGTGTCAAGTGATGTAATTTCATAAGAGCTTATGACGTTAGTTTTTGGAGTAGCGCTTCAGTTTGTTTAAAACGCGGTTCAAGTTCATCACTTTGACAGATGATGCGCAAGGTTTGTTTACCGTCGAAGCGATATTCTGCTGGTTTCGACTGAATCAATTGAATAATCGCCATTGGGTCGATATTCGGATTTTTAGTGAATATGATTTTCCCACTGTTTTCGCCGATGTCAATTTTTTCTATGCCCAATGCGAGTGTTTGTAACTTTATTTGGGTTACTCGAAACAAATGCTTGAGTGGATCTGGCAGTAGACCAAAACGGTCGATAAACTCTACCTGTAACTCCCGCAGTGCATGAGGGCTAATGGCTGAAGCAATACGTTTATACTCAATTAGACGGTGATGAATATCTGGTATGTAATTTTCGGGTATCAGGGCAGGGATATGAAAATCTACTTCTGAAGCCCGCATTAACGGTGATTCGAAGTCTATCGATTGATTCGATTTTAGTGACTTCACCGCCCGCTCGAGAAGTTCGGCATACAAGGTAAAGCCAATTTCTGTAATTTGACCGCTCTGGCCGGCGCCGAGTAATTCACCTGCGCCACGGATTTCTAAATCGTGTGTTGCGAGTGTAAAGCCAACGCCAAGTTCTTCTAGTGATTCGATAGCCTGGAGTCGTTTTTTCGCATCAGCAGTCATGGTTCGTTCTGGTGGCACCATTAAATAGGCATAGGCTCGGTGATGCGATCGTCCGACACGACCTCGAATTTGATGTAGTTGTGCGAGGCCCAGTTTATCCGCACGGTTGATGAAAATAGTGTTAGCCGTTGGCACGTCGATACCACTTTCGATGATGGTGGTGCAGACTAATAAATTACAACGATGATGATAAAAATCTAACATTACATGCTCTAGTTCCTTTTCTTTCATTTGACCGTGAACAATGCCGACCCTAGCATCTGGTATCAATTCCTGAAGTTCACTAGCTACTTTTTCAATCGATTTTACTTCGTTATGTAAGAAGTAAATTTGACCACCACGCTTTAATTCGCGCTGACAACCTTCGACAATAGTCTCGTTATTCCATTGTGATACAAAGGTTTTAATCGCATGTCGTTGCATGGGTGGCGTTGCAATAATAGACAGATCTCGCATGCCGGATAAAGACATATTGAGCGTACGTGGGATTGGTGTTGCGGTCATTGTCAGCAAGTCGACCTGCGCACGTAATGCTTTGAGCTTTTCTTTATGACGAACTCCAAAACGATGCTCTTCATCGATTATGACAAGTCCAAGGTCATGATATTTAATGGAATCAGACAGTAACTTGTGGGTGCCGATTAAAATATCGACTTTTCCATTGGCTACTTTTATTAAGGTCTCGTTGAGTGCTTTTTTGGCGGTAAATCGAGATAAACTAGCGATCTGTATCGGCCAGTCGGCAAACCGATCCAGAAAGTTTTGATAATGTTGTTGGGCCAGTAACGTCGTTGGCACTAGCACAGCCACTTGCTTACCGGAACAGGCGGCAATAAATGCGGCGCGCATACTGACTTCGGTCTTGCCAAAACCAACATCACCACACACGATTCTGTCCATCGGTCTCGATGATTGCATGTCTTCCATGACCGCTAGAATTGCATTTTCCTGATCGGGTGTTTCTTCGAAGGGGAAATCGCTGGCGAACTTTTGATACTCGTCGAGCGTTAATTCATGACTGAACCCTTCCAACGCTTCACGTCGGGCTTGAATTTCGAGCAGCTCCACTGCAACGTCGTGAATCTTTTCCTGCGCTTTTTTCTTGGTCTTTTGCCAATGATCAGTACCAAGTCTATGTAATGGAGCACTGTCGTCGCTGGCGCCAGCATAACGACTAATTAAATGGAGTGACGAGACGGGTACATAAAGTTTATCTTCATTGGCATATTCAATACACAAAAACTCGGTAACCAAACCCGATAGCGTCAGTGTTTTCAACCCACGATAACGACCGACTCCATGGTCTTCGTGAACCACGGCCGCACCTTCGTAGACATCTGCCAGGCTTTGAATCGCATTTTCAGCATCACGTGTTTTTTTGTATTTGCGTCGACGTTGTTGCTTGGCTCGTTCGCCAAATAACTGATGTTCTACGATAACCGCAAAATTAGCCTGTGCCAGCGTCAGGCCACTTTGCAGGGGTGATGTTGTTAAGAAATAACGGCTGGTTTCATTCGATAAAAAATCACTCCAGTTACTGACTACGGTAGGGCGAATACCGTATTGCTGCAATATTTCAGACAGAAATTCTCGTCGGCCTGCCGATTCTGCGCTGAATAGTATTTTTTCGAAAGCTTTCCGATTAATAAAAGACTGTAGCTCGGCATCTGGTTTTTCGGCTTGGTTATGTAGCGTCAGCTGCGGTATTGCCTGAGTATCACAGTTAACGATTTGAGACGATGCATCGCTATGCTTGAACAAACTGTAGTAAATGCAGGGGAAGGCAGTCAGAGCGGTTTTGACCGCTTCGGTATCAAGGAACAGTTCTTCCGGTTTTAATAGCGGTCGAGTCACATTGTAGCGACGCATTTCGTAACGTTCATCGACCTGATCACGAAAGGATTGACAGGTATCAAAAGCTGATTGATCGATTAAAAACTGAGCGTTGTCAGGTAAGTAGTCGAACAGGCTGAACAATTGGTCGAAAAATAAGGGCAGATAATACTCGACGCCGGGGGACGACGACCCTTGTGAAACATCAGCATAAACCGGACAGCTGTTTGGGTTAATGTCAAATTTTTCGCGAAATTTTTCGCGAAAGGTCTTGATGCCAGCTGCATCGAGTGGAAACTCTTGAGCAGGCAACAAATTTACTTCGGTTAATTTTTTGAGCGAACGCTGGTCTTCTATGTCGAAACTGCGAATCGACTCAATATCATCATCAAAAAATTCAATCCGAAAAGGTGTCCGACTTCCCATGGGAAACAAATCGACGATAGAGCCTCTGGAAGCAAATTCGCCATGCTCTTCGACACGAGAAACCGAACGATAACCAAATTGAATTAAATCTTCACGCAATTGAATTGGATCACGCGTCTCGCCGATTTTCAGGCAGAGAGAGCGTTGTTGAATAAAGTGTGATGGCGCTACCTTTTGCAGTAGCGTGCTAATTGGTAATGTCAAAATGCCTTGTTTCGCAAAAGGGATGTTAGCAAGGCATTTAATACGCTCTGAGATAATGTCCTGATGTGGCGAAAACTGATCGTAAGGCAGTGTCTCGAGATCAGGGAAACGAAAAATTTCATGCTTTTGATGGGAGAAAAAGAGTATTTCCTGTTCGACCTGATCGGCATCAGCCATGTCGTTGCAGACAATCACAGACAGACCTTTATACTCTGTGATTTGTTCGGCGAGGAATAAACTCCGACTACTGCCATACAACTGACCGACATGAAGCGGATTGGCACTTGAGGGTACTGGAACCGAAAGGATTGTTTTAGACATTAAAACGATGCAAATTTAAGAAGGCGCGATTGTACCTACTAGTCTGAAAAAGAAAAGTTAATCGCTCAGTATTAGTCACCACCCCAAATCAAATCACCACATTCATCCAACTGATAGCCACCTAATTGATTTGCGATGGCCATGCCCGTATCAGATTTGATATTGGTCATAAAATTTTGAAACAGGTGTCTGAACCAGATATTTCTCGGTACGACAAAGTCGAATGCCTCCCATCCAAGGCTGATAAAATCGAGACCAAACTCTTTCGCAATAGACCGAGTGCCTGACGCAACGTCGGCTATTTGAGACGCAACAGTAGACGCAGCTTCACGCTCCGAGCGAGCAGTTGCACTGACGTTAAGCTCATCATAATTAAGTCCATGTTGGCTCAAAATTTCCATCAGAAATCGCTGCCCTCCAGAACCTGTTTGGCGTACTGACCAGCGATACTTTTTATCAAATATTTCAGGAATAGTCGGTTTGCTCTTAGTTGATTTGGTCCGATACATTAATCCTTGCTCGCGTTTAAAAGCACGGATCAAAATCCAGTCGTGGTGTTTTTGATATTGTTGCAACAAAGACGGATGGCGCCGACTGCTCTCTTGCTCGGGTCCCCAGTGGATACAGCTTACATCGACTTTATTAGAATTGAGCAAATCAA
>JBLILW010000170.1:0-5896 GCA_047638435.1 Urechidicola sp. | reverse complement strand
ACAATTGATCAGCGACGAAGATTTGCGAGACGATTCGAAAACCGAATTAAGCCCGCAAATATTTCAAGCTATCCAATGTTTTCTAGCGCGTTCGCAATCCCTACTAATGATGGTGCAATTGGAGGATTTTTTTTTACAAACTAATCAGCTGAATGTGCCCGGCACCGTTAATGAATATCCTAACTGGCGACATAAAATTAGTGTCGAGCTTGAGGACTGGATTGAGCGAAGTGAGTTTGAGAGTCTAGCGAGCAGTATTGGCCACGAGCGAAATTAATATTTAATTTCTGTGAAATTGGAATCCGAGATTATCTAATAGGATAAAGGGTTATCAATGGAAAGATCATCCAGACGATTGAAACGAAATCTAATATTGCAGGTTTTGAGATATTGCTAGGGTTTCTAGACAATATTTTTGATATTAAAGAATTGCATATGGCTTACTGCGCAACAGTAGGAAAAATGTCTACTTCACCTCGTATGCTAGCTAACTCTCTTCTCGAGTCCTAGTTAATAAAAAAGATTTGAGGTTTAAAAATACTGAATTCAAGGCAGCCATTACGCCGCAGTATTTTGAACATTCCTGGAATCATTAGTTGCGAATCCATGACGAACGACAGTTTCAATTTCACTACGATTTATACCAATATCTTGTAGGTCTCTATCTGTGTAACTTTTCAGCTCTCTAATAGCAGTCTTATACTCAGCTTTTTGTGCTTTTGTCTCTGGATTACGATTTCCTTTTGAAAATAACTCCGCTACTTTTTTTGATATATATTTCATAATAGTTCCTGTTTATTTAATAAGTTCTAAACTTACGAATCGCAACTGACTAGTTAAATTGTTAATAGACTTTAATTCTTAAGTCTGATGATAGGAGACTATCCGTTGAGTAACAAACGAGTAATTATTACCCATCGAGTTAAAATTTCTTATCTGAATAATTCAACTTTTTTAAACTTTTAGAAACTTTATTCGTACCATTGCAGTGTAAAACGCTCCAACTGAAACTCAATAAAAACGACTATTTGACTCATCGTAATTCTTCAATAAAAGTGACTCTGCAAAACTCATGTTATCAATTGAGTCATCAATTAAAGAATTTTCACTTATCAGGATTTTAAATATGAATGTACAAGGTATAAAAAATATCGCGAAAGACCTGGGAATCAAAACAGGTAAGCTCAGTAAAACCGGTCTGGTTCAATCCATCCAACTTTTCGAAGGCAATTTTGATTGTTTCGCAACTGCTTATAACAGCGCTTGTGATCAGCCCAAATACACATGGCGCAAGGATTGTTTTACCCAAGCAAAAAAGAACATCAATTAGGGTAACTATAGTGCAAACCGCGTTTACACAAAAAATTCTGTATTAATATCCTTACTATCCCGTTAACGTGAAATCGTCATACCGGGCTTGACTCGGTATCCATCGGCTCGTCGATATTACTGAATTCCAGATCAACAAAAAGCTTTGTCTGGAATGACGGATTGCTAGTTAAATTATTCCTGAGCCCGCTGTGGTTGCCGACAGATTCCCAGCAATTCCGGCTACTAAAACACCAATACTAGTGAATGCTTTAGTCATTAAATTAGTACCAACATACTAACCAGAAGATGGCCCGAAAAGTGAAGGGTTGACCCTCAAACATTTGGCTATAACCACCAGTGCTGTAAAACCAGGCATCTATTCATCAATAACAAAATCTGGTAATTATTTGACTAGGCAGCAACAACAGATTGAGCAGAAGAGCTTTTTGTAGTGAAAATCTGATAGTTTGATTTGAAAAGCATGGAGCTATGAAGACAACCTTCATTGAGCATTTGCAATAAACTAGCTGAAAGCAACATGCTATCTGATAGGATTGATTATAGTAAAAATGGTGCCGGCACCAAGAATCGAACTCGGGACCTACTGATTACAAGTCAGTTGCTCTACCAACTGAGCTACGCCGGCGATATTTTCATTTTGCATGTCTCTTTTTAAAGAGAGACGGGAATGGTGGATTTGTTCTTTCCAGCCAGCCCTTATTGGAGGCAGAATTCTAGTGACTTTGACCAGGGTTGGCAAGTAGTTTATGCCTTCAAATGCGATGATTTTAGCCGGATACTAATAGTTTCATTTTTGTGGCGCTTTAAGTACATTGGCGCGGTATCTGACTGATGCCGTTAGTTCTGTCCTGTTCGCTCAATAAGGGCTGAAGGTCACTCTCATTTGATTGCTGATAATATAGCCAAAAAATAGTGCGCTCCCGATATCTCGCTTCGGTTCGCACGGTATATTTCAACTTTTTAAGTTGGTTTACGCGGCGTTCGGCATTTTTCTTTAAACCAAAAACACCGAGAGACAGGATATTTTTTTTGTCTGGATCGTTCACAATGATGAATTCGCGGATGCCTTGCGCCGAAAGCTTATCGGATGTTTTAAGTGCTTCTTCTCGATTTTTATGGCCGGCAATATAGACCATGACGCCCAGGTATTCTTTTTCAAGGCTGGATTTTAATTCTGAATTAATACTATTGGATGAGTAGCGGCCACTCACTTCGAGTGCTTTGGATCTGCCTTTAAAAGGGCCGATTGTAAAACACAGCTGTTTATCGCTGGTATCTTCGTTTACCAAAGTAGATAGTGGCTTACTGATATTGGTTTTGGTGCTAGTGTCGGGTTCATTTTTTCCCAGAGATGCCGAATTGCTAGGTTCGCTGATTAATTGTAACTTTTCTGCAACCGGAATTTTCTTGACGTCTAATGGCATCCACAGTTGCTCATAAGGCAACAACCATTGGATTAGGCCAAAGGCTATGTTGGCTATTAGTAACAGACTAAAAAACATTTTCATTTCAGGCTGTCCAGTTGTTTACGCATACCTTTAAATACCAGATCTGGGATTTCATAGCGCGGGTGTTGTTGATGGCGATTTATGCGCTTTGCATCCCCACCGGTCACTATCATGACTGCGTCAGGGGCTAGCAGCTTAAACCAGCGGTCAATCATTTGATCGACCATCGTTATGTTAGTTGTCGTGTCAGCTGAGCAGAAGTTTATATTAATACAGGCTTCGGTTGAACAGCCAGGTTCATCGGTACGGGTTATATCCGAGTGATCAAAATTGACTTTACTCATAATTTGCTTGAAACGAGCTATCGATGTATTAAACCCAGGTGAAATGGCACCGCCTAAATGTTTGCCGTCTTGGGTCAGCAGGTCGACAGTGATGGCACTGCCCGCATCAATGATTAACTTGTCGACTGGCCCATAAAAATCCATCGCACCTAACAAAGCCAGCCATCGGTCTACACCCAGCTTGCCTGGATCGGCATAGCCATTATGCACGCCGGCAGCCTTTGTTTGTGTGGTTAGTCGAACACAATCGTCTAATCCAGTGATCGCTTTCAAGCAATTAAGCAACTGCGCTTCAGAATCGGGATCGGCCACGGAGGCGTAATAACATTGCGTTGCTTCAGCTGTTGCCTCTATATCTGGCAATACTGATTTTAATCTGGCTTGCCAGTTGTCACCCAACCGACAAGAAAATGAAGACTGCAACTCGTCCTTGAGCCACCATTGCCCTTTGATTGCACTATTGCCAAAATCGATTAGCAGCATTAGGCGCGCCTAAGTGAAATATCAGCAGCCCAAAACAGCACCATGCCCTGCTCTGTTTCTAGCTGTAACTGTCCGGTTTGTGCAATACCGGCATTGGTGCCTGCAATAGCTTGACCCGATGACAGGACATTAACGGGCATCCCCTTGAATGCATCTATCTCATCAAAAGCTTTAACCAGTTGCGGGATGACTGCATCACTAAATACCTCGATATCTTTCAATATCTGACTCACGGTTTCAAATAATATTTGATTGCGTGTCATAGCATTGCTAGCGATCAGATTCAGACAGGTGACCGCTTGCTCAATACCCGCTAGTGCCTCGTTGCTCATATCGACATTAATGCCAAAACCAATCGCTAAAAAGTATTGATCATCCGCTACGGGGCGGGATTCAATCAGTATTCCTCCCAATTTCTTACCCTGATGATATAAGTCATTTGGCCATTTCAATTTAACTTCTTGGTAGCCAACACTGGCGAGCGCCTCGCATATTGCTAGTCCGGTGACAATACTCAACAATCCTAAATTAGCTGGCTTTATGGTTTTTAATACACCAACCGTGCAGTAAATGTTTTCACCAAATGGCGATATCCAGTGATTGCCTCTTCGGCCTTTACCTTTTGTTTGTTTTTCGCAGGTAGCGATGATTGTGACTGCCTTTTCATCAGCTTGTCTATCACGAATAGCTATCACGTCGAGATTAGTTGATTCTGTCGTCAGACGATACTGACATTGAGTGTCTTGACCACGCTCGGCTAACTTAAGCTGTAAAGAATCGACGTCGAGCATTTCGATCCGTTTTCTCAGCCTAATGATTTGCCCATCAATTTTATATTTCAGGCCAAGATCATCAATAGTTGCCTGAATATCAGCCCGCTGCTCACCCACTCGGCTCAAGTCCAGCGTTGCCGAGCCACACAGCTGACGCACCCAATGGCTTAATGGCGTTTGATCCATCTTTACTGATCAGTTAGTTGATTTGTCAGCTGAGCAGCCAGCCATTTCTGCGTTTGCTCTGGATTGTCCATTTGGAGGGCGATGGTTGTCTCTGCCGATACTTGCAATGTCACCTCGAACTCATTTAATTCATCACGGCGAAAGGCGTGGATATTCCAGACATCTCCGGCATTGGCGAGCTTTAGCTGCTGTTCTGCCTGAGCCAGATTCAGCTTTAAACCATTGATCGCAATAATGACATCACCTGCTGCCAACCCTGCCAATTGAGCAGAACCATTTTCGATTGCCCGCACTAACTGCAAGCCACCGTCATGCTCTTGCAGAAAGCAGCCCAAATCTACTTGCGGTGCTTCAGACGTCTGTAATTTCCCACCCTTATCGGCTTGCCCACTGGCGCGCTGTCGATTGAAAGAAACACCAAAGCTCAATAACAATTGGGCTAATGGTAAGTCAGTACGGCCATAGATCATGTCGTTCAAGCTCTGCTGCATCTCATTCCCAACAAGTGCGCCAATTATTTTCTGAATGGTATCAACGTCGACACCTTTACCGGTATCCCGGTTTGTCTGCCATAGCTGCAACATCACATCGTCAAGACTGACGGTCGACTGGCTTTTGGCGCGCATTTGCAAGTCGATACACAGTGCGATTAAACAACCTTTTGCGTAGTAGCTGACAATGGCGTTTTGAGCGTTTTCGTCCTGCTTGTAGAATTTCGTCCAGGTATTGAAACTCGACTCGGCAGCCGATTGTCGTGTACGACCTAGGCCTCTCTCCACTCGCGTGATGGTTTGGGAGAGTAATTCCAAGTAGGCCTTTTCATCGATCAACCCACACCGTAGTAAGGCCAGATCGTCATAATACGAAGTGATACCTTCGAAAGCCCAGAGTAAGTCGGTATAGACTTCCTGCTGTAAATCATAAGGTTGATATACGGCAGGTTTGATGCGCTTGACATTCCATGTGTGGAAATATTCGTGGCTGCACAAGCCAAGGAAGTCTCTATATTTGTCACTCATTTCAACCTGACTTGGCAAAGGCAGGCTGTCACGACTACACATTAAACTAGTGCTGGCGCGATGTTCCAATCCGCCGTAACCATCGCCGACGACGATCACCTGGAACTGGTAATAGTCCATTGGCGCTGGCTCACCGAAGAATCGAATATGATGCTCGCAGATTTTTGTCAGGTCTTGCTTGAGTCGTGCCTCATCGCACTGGTAGCGTCCGGTTAATATAAAATCGTGCGGTACGCCACAAGCCTCGAAACTAATACAGCCAAATTCACCCATTTCGACTGGGTGATCGATTAGGTCGTCGTAGTCCTGCG
>JBLILW010000169.1:0-5926 GCA_047638435.1 Urechidicola sp. | reverse complement strand
TCTTCATCGCCAAATCGAATACTGCCTGAATCAGGCCGATTAAATCCGGCTATGGCCATTAGCAGCGTTGTCTTTCCTGATCCTGACGGGCCTAGTAATGTTAGAAATTCACCACTTTTAACGTCCAAACTAACAGAATCGAGTGCGTACATATCACCGTATTTTTTAGTTAGATCTTGAACATGAATGGGTAGTGCGGTTGTTAATTCGGCCTGTGGATTATTAGCTTGAATAGACAAAGAAGGAACCTATATTGGGAAAGGGGCCGGGTGGAAAAACCACCCGGCAAGGCAGATATCTCTCTTTTCTATTCGCTCATCATTTCCATGTACATCTCAAGCGCTTCGGTCCTGTGCTTGCCGTACCATTCCAGATTAACAGGCAACATCATCGGCACATTCTTAGGATGAGAAGGTAAAGATTCAACTAGCTCTTTCGATGCCGTAGTTACTTCATAAGCTTTTTTGTTAGTTGGGCCATAGGTAATATGAAATGGCAGATTAGCCTGATATTCGGCTTTAGAGATTTCAGCTAGAAATTTCATCGCCGTCGCTTTGTTTGGAGCACCTTTGGGCATTGCCATGCAATCAAAGTCATACAAAGCCTGATTAAAAGTATAACCGACCTTAGCACCGTCCTTTTTGGCATTATCAAATCGACCGTTCCAACCGGTAATCATATCCACTTCACCATCCTTCATAAGCTGTGCCTGTTGTGCACCTGAACCCCAAAATACAGCAATATGTGGTTTTAACTCACGGATCTTGTCGATAGCTCTCTGCTTACCTGCTTTGGTTGAAAGCACTTCATAGACTTTATCCGCTGGAACACCATCAGCCATCAATGCGGGTTCAAGTGCACCATCAACGCTGTTGGCACGATAGGCACGGGTACCAGGAAATTTTTTCACATTCCAGAAATCGGCCCATGTTTTGGGTGCGCTTGGGCTATCTGGCTGACCAAACTTGTCCGTATTCCACGCCATGACCGTAGCAAACACATCGGTACCAACGCAATAATCAGTATAAGTCCCAGGAATAAAATCAGAAACATCAACAACACTATAATCAATTTTTTCGAGACAGCCTTTGGCTGCAGCAGAAGCTGATCCTCCCGAACCAGTGACTACCAGATCCCAACTGACTGAATTTGACTCAACCTGTAGACAGGTTTTTGACATGCTCGCACCCGATTCACGGATTATCTCAATACCCGTGTTTTTCGATGCATCCGTAAATAGCGCAGCATCCTGTGCTTTACCGTAACTACCGCCCCAGGAGACAACCGTAATCGGATCTGCTGCCTGTATTTGACCTACGCTGAATAGCGAGGCTGCAATCAATGCCCCTAGCTTAATACCTTTAGTGTTACTTTTCATCCTAACCTCTTATTTTTGCTATTGAATTGAGTCAATAATTTAAGCCATGGTTACAGTAAAGTCGAAGGTCCATTATAAATAAACGAAGATACCAATTTTTATGAACCCTAAGAAAATTAAATATTAAGACTGTCTAACCAGCGATAGTATTGTATTGATGCCGACAAAAACCAAGGCGTGCCGGTATACATCGGGCGTGTTTGAAAATTTAATCCATCAAAACCTGTTTTTCCTTCCTGCTGTCCCAGTAGCTGTTGTCCAATGCGCATACCCAAATAGCAAGACATCGAAACGCCAGACCCACAGTAGCCCATTGCATAGTGCACACCCTCGTTCTTCCCAAGATGCGCCAGCGAGTCAAAAGTATAACCAACAAAACCTAACCATGAATGGCTAATGCGTGTTTTAACCAGCTCAGGAAAAATATCCACCATTCTGTCGTGAAGTTTCGGTCCACTGGCGAGTGGATTGGTTTCCGCATGAGAAACTCGCCCACCAAAAAGTATTCTTTGTCGATCGGGTGACGAACGATAGTAAAAAACCATTTTACGCGTGTCACCCAGCATTCTATCTTTAGGAATTAATCGCTCCATTTGTCCAGCAGCCAACGGTTCAGTGGCAATAATATAACTCCCAATCGGAATAATGCGACGTCTTAACCAGGGCGTTGCCCTGCCCGTATAACCGTTGCTAGCGACGATCACTTCCTTTGCCCAGATAGATCCTTTGCTAGTAGTTACCCGAAAACCTGTTCCCTCTTTGATAATGTCAAGGACCGGATTGTAAGGTATGACAGTGGCTTCAGCTGCGAGCACACGCTCAAGCAATCCACGATGCAAACGCGCCGGATCAACAGACGCAACCTTGGGGTGGACGACCCCCCCAAAATATCGATCAGTTCCCAGCTCCTGGTATTGTTCAGAACGTGACAATAGATACGCACCAGTTTCTAGTCCTTTTACTGAAGTGCCTAATTTCTTGCCTAATTTTTCGTATTGAGCAAGATTATGTGCACCCAGGAATTTACCGACCAGTTTAAAATGGCAGTCGATGCTTTCGATTGAGACAAATTCTTCAAGCCACTCAAGTGCGTTATGACCTTCTTTTAATATACTGAAAGCGCGTTCTGGACCATATTTTGCCGCCAGAGCTTTATGCGTTGGCTTGATACTGGTGCTAATTTGCCCACCATTACGCGTACTGCAGCCTGCACCCGCATTTTCAGCATCAATTACGACTGTGTGGCGTCCTGCACGGGCAGTCTGCAATGCAGCACTCAAGCCGGTATAACCGGCGCCAATGACAACCACGTCGGCTTTTTTGGGCAACTCAAGATTAGGCTCGCCCAGTAGAGATAATTCGGGTGGCGGTGTGTTGTCCCACCAATATGGCGTAGTTTTAAAGTCGTCAGAAAATAACGAGTCTCTCATTGCAGATCTCTTATCAAACTTACAGTTCACTCTTTTGGTAACTGGCTTTATCGAGCCAATCAGGATTTATTTCAACACCCCAACCCGGCGCATCAGGTATTAATGCTTTACCATCAACAATGTCATAGGGCGACTTAACGAACAACCCATCCTGCCAAGGATAGTAGTCGTCTCCTTCGATTGAAAACTCCAAGTATTTTCCAGCGTTTGGAATCGAAGCTAATAAATGCATCGTGAATAAAGTCACCATCGATAAGTTAGCGCAATGTGGTGTGCAGGGTAAACCCGCTAACTCACCCATTTTCGCCACACGCAAGGTGCGGGTTAAACCACCCAGATAACAAACGTCTGGCTGAATAACGTCAACCGCACGCATTTCAATCATGTGCCGCCACGTGGAGATATCGCAATCTTGCTCGCCCCCAGAGACATCAATATCAATCGCATCGGTCACTTTTTTAGTTTGATCCATTTCCCAATAAGGGCAAGGCTCTTCAAAGTGACCATAATCACTATCTTCCAGCAAACGTCCAACTTCAATAGCGCGCTCTGGCGAATAACAACTATTGCCATCCGCTAGAATAGTGACGTCGTCTCCTAATGCTTTGCGCATGGTTGGAATGATTTCTTCTGTGCGACCAGGCCATTCGTCAACATCACGACCACATTCTGAACCAACTCGAATTTTAAAAGCATCAAATCCATATTGGTCGCGTAATTTCTGCAATCGAATCGCTTCATTTTTAGGTGTGATATCACGCTTCATTGAGGAAGCATAGGCTCGCAGCGGAGTCCGCTTGCCACCAATCAGTTCACAAACCGATTTATTTTCTCGTTTTGCATGCAAATCCCATAGAGCAGTATCAATCCCACCAATGGCTCTTCGCAGGTAGGAGCCGGGAAACTTGTGCTCTCGTTCAGTAATGATATCGACCAGCCCATCGATGTCTGTCGCGTCCCAACCAAGCGACCATGGCGCTATCTGGCGGTGCAATATTGTCGATGTGATGTCTGAGTGATAGGGGGATACCTGCCCCCAGCCCTGTTCACCACTATCGACTGTGACCCTGACGAAACCGACGAATTCGGTGCTAAATGTCTCGATCGTTTTTATTTTCATGATTTTATTTTGTAAGCTAATTTATGGTCGAATTTGTCTATATAATGAACGCAATATTGAACTCCTAAAAAGTTTCAAATTGCGTTTAAAAAAGTATCTTGACGTAAACTGAGTTACAGGTAAGGTCCATTTTGAAACTATTTTAATACCATTTATTATCTTAGGGCGGTGCTATAACTAAAGCGCCTCTAGCTAACAACCACTCAATAAGGTCTGCTTAGAATCATGATAAAACGTGCCGGGGGTGCTTTACTACTCTCTATCGAAATTGATCGCAGTGCGCCAGGCACAGTCAGTCACCAACTATATTCTGCGATGCGGGATATTATTCATGCTGGTGGTATGCATATTGGCGAGCGGCTCCCCGCTAGCCGAACATTGGCAACAGACTTGAAAATATCACGCACCACTGTGATCAACGTCTTCGAAATACTCACATCAGAAGGCCTTATTGAGTCGCGAACGGGTGCCGGTACGTTTGTAAGCAAAGCTTGGATGACTACAAGACCAACAGAAACTGAAGTCATTAAAAAACTGGACTCCGAGCGACCAATGCGGCAGCCACGCCTCTCGGGAGTGATTACGCGCGCCTTAGATAATTTTGTTGATCGACTACCACATGAAACTAAAGCCTTTACCACCGCATTACCCGCTTTTGATGCCTTTCCGAGTTCACTTTGGGCTCAGTATGTGACCCGCAGCTGGCGTTCAAATCATCAAGGTAATATGGGTTATGCCGACCCACGTGGTCATTTCCCTCTGCGTCAGGCGATTGCATCGCATCTGTTATCTAACCGAGGCATAAAATGCGAACCCGAACAGATCTTTATTGTCAGTGGCGCACAACAAGCCTTTCAAATTATCGGTACTGTACTACTCGATCCTGACGATCTGGTCTGGTGCGAAAATCCGGGTGCCATTGGCGCTAGTAATAGTTTGATTGCCAGTGGGGCAAAACTCATACCCATTCCGGTAGATCAGGACGGCCTAATGGTCGAGCATGGACTTCGTCGAGCACCCGATTTTCGCCTTGCCTTTGTCACCCCAGCACATCAGCAACCATTGGGTGTTTCGATGAGTATTGAGCGTCGCTTTGCGTTGCTTAATGCCGCCGAAAGTGCCAACGCCTTTATAATAGAAGACGATTACGACAGTGAGTTCCGTTATAGCGGTCACCCACCCCCGACACTTAAAAGCATCGATAATTTAGGCCGTGTCATTTACGTCGGCACTTTTAGTAAAACACTGTTTCCCGCACTACGCCTTGGATTCTTTCTAGCACCACCATCACTGGTTGATGTTTTCAACCGAGTATCCAAAGCCTTATTGCAGGGCGTGCCATCCAGTCATCAGGCGGTTGTTGCGGCCTTTATGCAAGAAGGTCATTTTGCAACCCATATTCGACGCATGCGTGAAATTTATGCCGAACGTCACCAGGTACTGTGTGAAACGGCTCGAGAAAGATTGGGTGGCTTACTCGATATTGTGCCAACCGATACTGGGCTGCATACAATCGCTCGCATTCCAAATAACCTAGACGAAGTAGAGATCGCAAACGCGGCACTAGAAAAAAACGTTGTGGTCACCCCAATCAAACGTTATTGCGTCGCACCCACTGATCAAAAAGGTCTGGTCCTTGGTTTTAGTGGCATTCCACCTTCAGAAATAGTGGATGGTGTTAAGACACTTGAAAAGGTTTTAGACACTATTGTCAAAAAATAAACCCAGTTCTAGTTGAATTGGTATGTTCAGATATTGGCAATGGATCTGCAGCCCATAGTTCTGGACGAGTAACATTTTGTTATTGCTCTTTGTCGATGCTGTTTGGCAAAGTAAATGCCAATCTAATCCCGATGCCAAAATATCGGCAATATGTTTAAACAGATAATGAATAAAAGGATCGAGTTACGTGTCTGAAGATTATGACTACATTATAGTAGGTGCTGGCTCGTCAGGCAGTGTTATTGCCAATCGATTGTCGGCTAATGGCCACAATCG
>JBLILW010000168.1:0-5951 GCA_047638435.1 Urechidicola sp. | reverse complement strand
CCGACCACACCCGAAATTGCTTTCAAACGCGGCGAAAAAACCGACGATCCAGTTAGCATGTATCTACAAGACATCTATACGCTTTCGTTAAACCTTGCCGGCTTGCCTGGCATGTCGATTCCGGCTGGGTTTTCTCAAAATATGCCCGTTGGCTTACAGCTGATTGGTAACTACTTTGAAGAGTCCAGAATTTTGAATGCTGCACATCAATTTCAGCAAGCGACCGATTGGCACCTGCAAGCACCGGGGGTGAAATAATGTCTGGCTGGGAAACGGTTATAGGCCTTGAGATTCACGCCCAGTTAGCCACGTCGAGCAAAATATTTTCTAGCGCTTCTACCGCTTATGGTGCTGAGCCAAATACCCAAGCCTGTGCAGTTGATCTTGGCTTACCCGGAGTACTGCCGGTATTGAATGCCGAGGTAGTGAGAATGGCGATCAAGTTTGGTGTCGCTATCGGCGCTGACATTGCTAAGCGCTCTGTGTTTGATCGCAAAAACTATTTTTATCCTGACTTACCCAAGGGTTATCAAATTTCGCAGCTCGATTTACCTATTGTTGGCGTTGGTAAGATCAATATTACCCTTGAGCAGGGTGAAACCAAGGTCATTGGAGTCACCCGTGCGCACCTTGAAGAAGACGCAGGAAAGTCCCTGCACGAGGCATTTGCTAGTCATACTGGCATCGACTTAAATCGCGCAGGTACACCTTTGCTAGAGATCGTATCCGATCCTGATTTGAGATCTGCCAAAGAAGCCGTGGCTTATGCCCGAAAAATTCATACGCTAGTGCGCTATCTGGAAATTTGCGACGGCAACATGCAGGAAGGCTCTTTCCGTTGTGATGCTAATGTATCGGTTCGACCAAAGGGTCAGCTTGAGCTGGGTACGCGAGCGGAACTGAAAAACATTAACTCGTTCCGTTTTTTGGAACGTGCGATTAACTACGAAGTAGAACGTCAGATCGAACTTATCGAAGATGGCGGTAGAGTTGTTCAGGAAACCCGTTTATATGATTCCGATAAACATGAAACACGGTCGATGCGTAGCAAGGAAGAGGCCAACGACTATCGTTATTTTCCTGACCCAGATTTATTGCCTGTTATTGTAACCGATGAAGATATCGAGGCTATTAGACAATCCTTACCCGAATTACCTGAGCAAAAGTGCCAACGCTATATCAATGAGCTAGGACTGTCAGATTATAATGCAGATCTACTCACCAGTAGTCGCGAGGTTGCAGATTACTTCGAGCAGGCACTGGCATTAGCACCAGACATTTCTAACTTATTAGTTAACTGGATTTTGGGTGAATTGTCCGGTGCATTAAATAAGTCAGACCTTGATATCCAGTCATCGCCAATCAGTGCAGAAATGCTCACTCATTTGTTGCAGCGCATAGCCGACAACACAATTTCAGGCAAGATCGCGAAAGAAGTATTTGAGGCAATGTGGCAGGGTGAGGGAACAGCGGATCAAATAATCGAAAGCCAAGGCCTTAAGCAAATAACAGACAGCGGTGCGATCGAGCAGTTGATCGATGAAGTAATCGCCGCCAATCCTAGCCAGGTTGCTGAGTTTCAGGCAGGTAAAGAAAAGATGCTGGGATTTTTTGTTGGCCAAATCATGAAACAATCCAAGGGTAAGGCTAACCCTGGTCAGGTCAATCAATTGCTACGGGATAAATTAAAGCCGTCATGAAAGATTCCGACCAATTGATTCGGTTTTTGTTTAGTCACAATCCGATTCGCGGCGAACATGTATCGCTGGATAGTAGCTGGCGTGAAATAGTGGCCCAGTCTAACCTTAGCGGCCAAGGCTTAACACTACTCGGTCATGCTTTAACCGCAGCAACATTGCTGGTTGAAACGCTAAAAATCGAAGGCAGCGTGAGTCTGCAAATCCGTGGAAGTGGCGCAATTCACCTACTCATGGCTGAAGCGACCTCGGATCACACTATTCGCGGGATAGTTCGGCAGTCGAAGGAGCCTGAGGAAAATCAGAGTTTGCAGGAAATATTTGAAACCGACAAACTAGTGATTACTATCAAGGGTAATAAAGGCCTGCCTCATCAGGGTATCGTACCGTTAGCCGGTGACAGTATTTCGACCGCTCTACAGTCTTACTTCGATCAGTCAGAACAGCTACCAACCCATTTTTGGTTTGCCTGTGATGAAAAATCGGCGTCTGGCATGTTAATACAGAAAATGCCCGCTGAGGAAAATGATAAGGATGCCTGGAATCGAGCATTACACCTCGCCGAAACCACCCAACATGAAGAGCTACTAGCACTAAAAGCCGAAGAATTATTGCACCGATTATTCCATGAAGAAGATATTGAGCTGTTCGAGGCAAAACCGATCACGTTTTCCTGCAACTGCTCTCAAGAAAGAACTCGCAATATGCTAGTGTCGCTAGGAAAAGTAGAAATCGACGACCTTATTGAAGAGCAGGGTGAAGCCACCATTACTTGCGAATTCTGTAATGCCAGTTATAGCTTCGATAAAATTGATCTGGAACAGTTGTTTGCCCACGGTGACATCGTCCCACCTAATCTGACCCGACATTAACGTTTGTATTGACGATCAAACGGAACTGTATCAATAAAAATCTTTACCCATGCGCTACGAGCATAGGGCACTGATTGCAACCTTAAGCCTTGACGCCGAAGATTGCGAAATTTGTGACAGTATTGAACAACTACGACAAAGCTAAAAAATCCACTGCTTGTTGTTGTGCATAACCCGCTTGCTGACACGATTGATACGATACAAGCCCATTAAATCCGTTATTTGTCGATATTAGACAAGATACTAAAGATATTCTCGGCTCGCATGCCTGTTATAACAACAGCTATCAACTAGAGGCGCTTGAACAGCAGAACTAGTATCCTTAACAACAAAATCAGGAGCCGTTCGATGGCAGTTTAGAATCAAAGCCAATCAGCAAACAACCATTCACTGTCCGACTACTATGTTCAGTACCTGGTTCATAGATAACATAGTCCCCAGGACCTAGCACCAAACCATCTGATTCAACTAAGTCGCCATCGATAATAAGATACTCTTCCCGAATTGTGTGAACATGACGCGTTGTTTCTGATCCAGGTTGCATGCGAATCATATAGGCACCAAGCCCTGTTTCCCGGTCATAGGTTAAATCAAGTTGACCAATATCTTTTAATACAGGGCCATCAAAATCATAGGCTTCATATTTGGCATTTTGAGTGTTTATCACCTGACGATGACCTTTTTGATCTAATTTTTTTGCCATAGATATTACCAATTACTGAGTTGAGTAAACCCTGATCAATGGGTATCTACGATCTGCCACCCAGATACCTCGAAATACGAGCACTTGCGATAGCCGTTAAATCGATACTGGTGTCCGTTCTGTAATGCCTTACTTATATCGAATCATTTTGGTAGCCCGATAAATATTCACATGAGGCCCAATAGTTCGAGCGATATGCGCAGAACTATTGGTTAGCGATTATACCGCAATTAAATCTCTCACTATGGTATGTCACTCAGATAATATGATTTAATACCTTTTGACTCTGCATTGAGTCTATACGTTCAGTAACCTTTTTTGACCAAATTAAAATTATGTCAAATCACAGCCACCCAAAATTGAAGCCGAATCTTGTGGTTTTTATTTTTTATACTGTTCAAATTATCAATCTAGATTCAAACCAGTTTTGACTCACCCGTTAATCTTGATGCCAATTTGAACACGGCAGTTTTGAGTCAAAATAAAGCCTTAATGGCACAGATTCAGGAAAGCAACCCACTCGGTGATAAGGCCGATCAACACTATTTTAGTAAGTACGCCGATGTCGAGGATAGCTGGGTTCGTATCTCCAGCATCGCGGGTGAATGGCAAGATGTGATCTCAGCATTTCAACAGATTTATGTCATAGATAGTACCAATACCGGCTCCGATCTACTCCGCATAAACACGGAAAATAGTTGATGATTATTAACGAGACCAATGAGTAGTTACGATCATTCAGCAGTTTCCTGTGGACTCGACGAAACAACACGAGGATCGACCATTGCGCTCGCTTTACCAAAGGCAAGTTCAAAAACTGAGTTTTGATCAACTCTGTACAGACAAGGTAAGCGGTGGCAATGGCGGTGAACTGTGTTTGATTGCTGTGCTGGGGCTTGCTTTTGATCATTAGTATCAGGAAACGGTTGGCGTCAATTTTACCAGGATTGCGACTTCGATGATCAATATAGTCGATGGCTTTTATTGTAATGATTTAAATATTTCTTTTGAAACTCTTTTGCGCACGATGCTCACAGATAACAATGACATGTTTACCAATAGCACCGACGCAGACATATTGCTTAACGGTATTAAAGATCGAAAGATAGCAGATGGCATCGCCTTTTGACCAACCCCAATGCATTGTTTCACTTTGTCACTGGTTTAAATTTTGAAGGTTCAACCGCTGGTGTCTCCTATCTTGGCGTGAACTGTGCTGAAGGATTTGCCACGGACTCATGTGGCGACCGACTGGCTTTAACCGCTGTGGTTATAGCACACAAACTGGGCCACAATTTTGGCGCCAACCATGTCGATTTAAATGCAGGCGGCGGTAGTGATTCGAACCCTGGTGCGTTTAATTTTACAGTTCAAACTGGAGTAGCCAAAAACCTGTCTATTATTTTCAATCCGATAACCATTAGTGATATTGATGTTGCTGCTTCGGTTCGTGTACGCCATACTTCGGCTTCAACCAATCGACCGACAACCCGATCATTTTCGTTTAACGATATCGATAACGTTGCACTGGAAACCATCCAAGCCTCAAACGGGGTGACGATATTGGGTATCGACACTGCTAGCTTGCGCATCTCTCTCAGAAGCAGTCGCCCAATCACCCGCCGAAGTGCAATAACGGCAGTGGTCAGAAGTTTCTCGAAGCTACGAAGTGAGCTTTCAGCAATTGTGTTTTTGCTTGCCAAGCCATGTTCGTCCAATGCGTTTGACGGTTCGCAATAATCAGATTGTTAAACCTATTTTTGAAGATGATCAATCTGAAGTAACGCTTGACGTATTGGTCTACTTAAAAACCATTGATGATATTTTTCAAACGATTTTAAAGGCCGATGCACGACCTGCACATAATGTGAAAATAGAATACGACCCAATCAGTCACTACCCGCTCAAAGTTGATATCGATTTCGACAACCGGATGACAAATTACATGGGCAGTTTTCTAATTTGGTTTGGTTGGAAATAAACTAGGAGCTACTGAAGTGACTCAGGCGATAATTCTCCATTCTCTTTCAAGCAACTATTGGGAATACTGATTAGTCGTAACAACAATACAGTTTCTGCCGTTTTGCTTGGCTCGATACAATGCCTTGTCCGCACGAAACATAACACTTTTTGTATCATTGTCTCCATGCCGATATTGCTCGACACCTATACTCAACGTTGGTTTTAATACAAGGGCGCCCAGCGTATCAATTTTTTGAGCAAAACAGATTGCTAGTTGCTTTGCTCGACTTCTTCCCGCATCCGTACCTAATTCAGGTAGTAAAATTGCAAACTCATCCCCACCTATTCGACCCGCGATGTTGCTTGCGCCTGTTGTTGACCCTATGGCATTGGATAATAAAATAAGCACCTGATCACCAACCAAATGTCCATAGTTATCGTTTATCAATTTAAAGTTATCGATATCAATGACTAGAAGGACATATTCCATGCCTAAACGAAGCGTCTGTTGATGGATAATATTTGCAGATTCAAAAAAAGCTCTTCGATTCTTAATGCCTGTCAATGGATCTGTACGTGCTTGATGCTCGGCCAATTTTTTAGCTTGTATGAGAGCCATCGTCCTTTCTGCTATTTGATGCTCAAGATTGACGTTCAGGTCGGCTAGCTCTTTTTGAGTTTTCTGTATTTTTTCCTGAGCGTGCTTTAAGTCAGTGA
>JBLILW010000167.1:0-5985 GCA_047638435.1 Urechidicola sp. | reverse complement strand
AGTTGTTTTAACTGGGCCAATACTGCTGGATTAAGATGGCCGTCAAGTTTTTCGATTGCAGACAGTTGATCTTCGATATTAGTCGTTTCAAGTTGACTAAACGCGGTCACAGTATCGATTGCATCAATTACAGCAGGGTCAGGTTCTTTTTGTCTAATCGATTGAAGCTGGGTAAGCATTTTTGGAGATGCATTTGCCATCAAGTTCTCGACCGCAACGAGTCGAATGGTTGCATCCGTACTTGAGAGTTTGAAGTTTGATATTGCAGTTGAAATTTGTCCGCGCAATCGGTTATTAACACTGACTTTTTTAACCTTGCGCTTACTGACGAGACCTAGGTCTTCACCCGTCAGGGCGTCAGTCAGTTGAATCTTGGAGTCCTGCTTTTTCGTCAGCACAATACGTTTGTTACTTTTAACATAGTACAGATCACCCTGAGCCATCGCGTTCAACAAAAGTTCTGAGTTGTCACCTCCCATCTCCACCAACAGTCCTATCGCCAGTGATTTGTCATCGAAACTACTAGACGTTAAAAGCTTCAGGGCTTGGTCAGTTTCAGTCGCACTTGACAAACTTATGTTAAACAGCAGCAGCAAAAAAATGAAACTATGGTTAAAAATTACATGCATAACGACTCTCAATGCTGGCGAATTAATATCGACTTATACCAAATAAAAAAGGGACCGGTTTTTACACCAGTCCCAAAATCCACCGCGCACAACGCAGGTAGGGGTAACCACCGCGCATTACTCAGAGGAGAGAGCTCTTATAAATTTTGTCCTGAACAGGTAGCCGTGACGACATTATAATTTCCACAACTAAGCGGAGCACGCCAATCTGATATCAGGTTTTTAGAGTCTGGTAGAAAGTCTGACCAAGCGTCGCCAACGACTAGGCCTTCAGTTTTCCACACTGTTTCGAACTGACCGTCATCCTGAATCTCGCCGATTAACACAGGTTTGGTAATATGATGGTTGGGCATCATCGCTGAAATACCGCCAGTCAAATTAGGTACTGCAACACCAATGATTGCTTCTTGAACTGCTGATGGATCAGTAGTACCAGCTTTCTTGACAGCTTCAATCCACATTTTGAAACCAATGTAATGAGCTTCCATAGGATCATTCGTGACGCGATCTTCGTCTTTGGTAAAGGCGTGCCACTTTTCAATAAATGCATCATTTTCAGGCGCATCGACACTCATGAAATAATTCCAGGCAGCAAGATGACCCACCAATGGCTTTGTATCAATACCCGATAACTCTTCTTCGCCGACTGAGAAAGCAATGACTGGAATATCTTCAGCCGATACGCTCTGGTTACCTAACTCTTTATAGAAAGGTACATTGGCATCACCGTTGATGGTGGAAACAACGGCCGTCTTCATGCCGATAGAACCGAATTTTTTGATATCGGAAACAATGCTTTGCCAGTCTGAGTGGCCAAATGGCGTGTAGTTAATCATGATGTCAGAATCTTTTACGCCCTTCGATTTAAGATAAGCTTCGAGGATTTTATTGGTTGTCCGTGGATAGACATAGTCGGTGCCTGCAAGAATCCAACGTTTTACGTTAACGTCATTCATCAGGTAATCAACGGCCGGAATAGCCTGCTGGTTTGGCGCAGCTCCGGTATAGAAAACATTTTTAGATGACTCTTCACCTTCATATTGAACGGGGTAAAATAGGATGCTGTTAAGCTCTTCGATAACTGGCAATACAGACTTACGAGAAACAGAGGTCCAGGCTCCAAATATTGAAACAACCTTTTCTTGGCTAATCAACTCACGAGCCTTTTCAGCAAACAATGGCCAATTAGACGCAGGGTCGACGACGACAGCTTCAAGTTGCTTGCCTAGCAGTCCACCATTTTTGTTTTGATCTTCGATTAGCATCAGCATGGTGTCCTTCAATGTTGTCTCACTGATGGCCATGGTTCCAGATAAAGAATGTAGTACTCCAACTTTGATGGTTTCGGCAGCTGTAGCTGAATTAAGCATCATCCCACTTAAAAGGGACAGAGATATAAGTGTTGTTGACTTGTTAATGCGCATTTGAATTCCTGTTTGTTGTGATGCGTCGAACATTACCATAGATATTTCCTCCCAAAATCTGATGGCTACTACAAAACAAAGCGTCCCTTATTTAATAATTCATATAAATCAATGAGATAGATCTATAATTAATTTCAGATGAAATATCTACCAGTGCTTCATCTCACCATTATAGAGCCTTGTTACGCACTGTTTTAGTGCTTATTGATAGATTTATTCTGAGTATGGGTACCAAAAACTAATAATTCAGGTCACTAATTATTGAATTAATTTTGGTTTTTAAAGAAAATTATTCGACAATAAACAGTCTTAAATTACACATCAAGAATCAGTTTATTTGCATTTAAAAGGAGGTCATCTTGCTCCGATTATGAGAGGAAAAATAATATCGTTCTTTCATCAAAAAGATGATGAAGAGCAGAAGGCATGACCGGTTCAATCCTTTAGTTTGAGATACTGACTCGCACGAATGCTAATTCATTTGTCGATGTAAAAATTGGGTTGTGGTCAACCATCACTGGATTATTTGCTGTTCGACAACTGCATTTATTCGCTTGACACTGCTTGCGCCGATCTTGGGCTGGCATTGAATTCGAGGTGAGATACCGCCAGAGCCAGCATAGAATTTCTGAATGATACCGACAAGTTGTGATGTATATTCTATTAATGCAGAAGCTAATGAAAACATTTATATTTAGGACACTAACCGATGCGCCCATTATTCAGGTCAAGCAATGGCCGCAGCTAGGAACCATAAAATTCACCTGTTTTACGTCATTGCCGGTGAACAGGGCATCGCAATTGCTGAACTCATCTCTAAGGTCTACGACTGAATGCTGACCGAATTACTCGATGTAATAAATCTGTCGTTGCCCGAGCTTGGTTACGTAGTCCTATGCGTGCTACTTGGTGCTTTAATCAAAGGCTATTCAGGTTTTGGTGCATCAATATTCTGGGTGGTCAGTGTTTCCCTCGCGTTGCCGCCGATTCAAGTTGTGCCGATGGTTTTAATGTTTGAGGTGATTTCGAGTTTTTATCTGTTGCCCGGTATCTGGAAAGATATCCAGTGGAAGTCAATTAGCACATTGATGATAGGTACCTGCATCGGCACACCTCTGGGTATTTACGCGTTAGCCTCACTGCCTGATACGACGATAAGAATGGCGCTTGCTGTGACTGTTTTAACGACAGCGATGTTACTACTGCGTGGTTTTACACTAGATAAAGTACCGGGTAAATCGGCAACCGTTGGGGTGGGTTTTCTGGCCGGTATTTTGAACGGCAGCATGAGCATCGGTGGCCCACCAGTGGTTTTATTTTACTTTTCAACACCCATTGGCATAGCGGTTAGTCGTGCATCCATCATTGCTTATTTCATCGGTATTGATGCCTTGGGAGCAGCGATGCTTTCGTCCCAAGGATTGATCGATATTTCCGTATTTTGGCGGACAGCATTGTTAATACCGTTGCTTCTTTTAGGTACGTTCGTCGGCAACCGAGGTTATAAAAAATCCAACCCAGATCGATTTAAAAAAACGGCTTCATACATTTGGGTATTTTTATCAATTATGTTGTTGATTCGAGTTGGATGGGCGCTTTAGTTAGAGACTAATAGAACCATCAAGGTTAAATCGAAAATAACTTTTCGGTTTAGGAGCCTGTCGGATTTAGAATAAATCTACTGTGGAAAATCCATTTTGGCCAGATTTTCTGATCCAATTCGTTGAATAGAACAACTATTCGCCTCATTCGATCAAAAATCTGACACAAAATAACTTGCCCTCGCTACGATTACCTAAGTCTGACAGACTCCTGTCTATTCTACAGGTAGAATGCGCTCGCAATTTAAACAATGGAGCGACGATGGACCTGTCCATTCTACTGATATTTATTCCGACCTTCTTCCTCGTATCCATAACGCCGGGTATGTGCATGACTTTAGCGATGACCCTTGGCATGACCATCGGGCTGCGGCGTACGTTTTGGATGATGCTGGGCGAAATGGCAGGCGTAGGAATTGTCGCTATCTTGGCGGTGTTGGGTGTTGCCGCGGTTATGTTGCGGTCCCCTGATGTTTTCGTGATTCTTAAATGGGGTGGCGGTATTTATTTGGCTTACCTCGGCTTACAAATGTGGCGTTCTAAAGGTAAAATGGCGATTCCCGATAGCAACACTACGCCCAAGCAGGTAGGTCGCTCGCAATTAATAGTGCAGGGCTTTGTTACTGCAATTGCGAATCCAAAAGGGTGGGCTTTTATGATTTCGTTATTGCCGCCTTTTATTCAACCCAATAATGCCATCGCTCTGCAGTTGAGTCTTCTAGTTGGAATCATTGTTATCTCTGAATTTGTGTGTATGACAATTTATGCCACAGGAGGCAAGACGTTACGCGTCTTTCTGAAAAAAAGTGGCAATGTCAGATTGTTAAACAAAATATCTGGCACCTTAATGATAGGCGTCGGTATTTGGCTTGTTAGTAGTTAAACCTGACCTATAAAAATTCATCCAAGGCACCCGTATGACTGTCGAAGCGTTAATTTTTGATTTAGGCAATGTCGTTATCGACATCGACTTTGAGCGTATTTTTAAAAAATGGAGTTTTTATTCTGGCGTGCCGGTTGAAGAAATGCAGCTGGCTTTTCAGATGGATGCTGCGTATGAGCAGCACGAGAGAGGTGAGATTGAAGGCATTCAATATCATCAGCATCTTGAGCAGACACTTGAAATGCGATTGTCCTACGAACAGTTTTGTGAAGGCTGGAATGACATCATGGTAGCGCCAATAGGCAATACCGTCAGCCTATTAGAATCATTGCACGATCGAGTACCGCTATATGCGCTAAGCAATGCCAATACGCTGCACAAAAAATATTGGGAAGAAACCTTTCACGCCGAGCTGAGTCACTTTGAACGAGTATTTGTATCATCTGATTTAGGTAGTCGAAAACCAGAACCAGCGATCTATCTTCGGGCGCTAGAGCATATTGGCGCCGAACCGGAAAATGTTATTTTCTTTGATGACCTGGCAATCAATGTGGAAGCAGCAAGGGCATTAGGCATGACTGCGGTGCAGGTGCATTCGCCGCTGGATGTTGAAAACTGTATTGCTGCGCATTTTTAAAAAACAGATTCATCCTAAGCCCGACAGATACCTAGTGAGTGAATTTTATCGGGTTCCGACTAGGGTTTAAACTCTAATTGATTTCCATCAGTATCCACTGCTTAAATACCTCTGCCGCTTTGCTTAACGGTTTATCCTTACGGTGTACGAGGAAATAATTTTCCGTGGTGACTAAATAGTCATCCAGCGGCGCCGCTAGCTGTCCCGCGGCGACCTGTGGTGCAAGCATCTCATCGTAACTCAAGCATAAACCACAATTGCCTATCGCCATCGGGACAGCCGTCGCGGCGCTATCTGTTTTATGTATTAGTTGAGTGCTGGATGGTTGCAAATGATAATGTGCCAGCCAGGCGCGCCAGTCAGTCAGGTTGCCAATTACGTCCAATAATGGCCACTGCAGTAAGTCATTGAGTTGGTGAATTTGTTCGGCGATTTGTGGGCTACAATAAGGACGGAGCTTGGGTGTAATCAGGCGGGTAAAATCGAGTTCTGGCCAGTCACCCGTGCCATGACGCAGAGACAACTCTGCCGAACCTGTCGCAAATTCACTGTCCCAGTTGGCGTTAATCACCCGAAGCGAGAGGTTTGGATATTGAGAGGTAAAAAACTGTAGCCGAGGTGCCAACCAAAAAATACTAAAGGCGGTATTTACTTCAATCGTCACGCCACCGCCTTTCAATGGTAAAAAAATGTCAGAGGTGCCACGCTGCAATTCGCGCAACGCAGATTGCACGACAGGAAGGTATGCTCGACCCCGTTTGGTTATAGTGATCTGCCTAGCCGTTCGATTGAAAAGCGGTTCATTCAGATA
>JBLILW010000166.1:0-6021 GCA_047638435.1 Urechidicola sp. | reverse complement strand
AGATAACCGACCCTATTGATTCTTCAGTGATCGCCTACCACTAAGGCAAATTAGATAAGCACCTGACAGATCTTTTAACAGTTAACGAGCACTCGCTCCTTTTCACACAGCTATTAACGCAACTTTTAAGACATAATGCCCAAACATGATCCTTTGACGTTCGATTTAAGCAACGTAAATCTGCCGCACATAAAACACCGCTAGAAAATAAATAAACCAACTTATCGACATTGACTTCAATTTGCACCGAATTAGATAGACATGACTGGATATTCGAATTCACTTTCCTTCCTGGCTAATCTCATTAATTGCCCTTGATGGCTGCTTATTAGGGCAGTCACGGCAGTTATTATTACATGGTCTAGATTTTTCTGTTTCTAGTGCTATATTCCATCGGATCTGAAGATTTTGACTAGCTATTGATTTCTTATCTTTACAATTCATTTCATCAAACTCCTATGCTAAGTAAGATGCGAATGTATATGATAATCATTCGCATTAAAAGACTTATTTTAATTCTCCCTATATAAATACCACCACATAAGAGTCGCGAATGGCTATTAAAGTGCCGGCCACACAACATTCACCTATTTGTAAGACAAATAAATAAACGCTAATATGTCATTGTAAACATTACTTACTTTCGTCCAGTCAGAACCACGCTATTAAGCCGTTTAAATATACTGGCATCTCAACCTTTTACCTAGTGAGGCCTGACCTTGGCAAACAGATTCCTGTGCATTTCTCGACGTACACGCTCTACCGTTTATTCCGAACGAGTAGAAGCGACTAACATTCAGTCTTACACCATATACAACCACATGTTGTTACCCACAGAATTCGAGTCATTTGAAGCGGACTATTGGCATTTGTGTGAGCATGTTCAGGTGTGGGATGTGGCTGCTGAAGTTCAGGTAGTAATAAAAGGCCCCGATGCCACGCGGTTGGTTCAATTAATGACTCCCCGAGATATTAGCCGAGCTGTTATAGGACAAGGCCTTTATGCCCCCTTATGCGATGAAGACGGTGGTATCATCAACGACCCGATAGCGATTAAGCACGCAGATGACTGTTGGTGGCTTTCGATTGCCGATAGCGACGTCAAGCTTTGGGCGAAAGGCCTAGCCACAGGATATGGATTAGACGTAACAGTGACGGAGCCCAGTATCTCACCTTTAGCTGTTCAAGGTCCAAAAGCCGAAGCGCTAGTTGCTCGTGTATTTGGCGAATCAGTTCGTGATATTCGTTTTTTTCACGGAAAAATTCTTAATTTTAAGGGAACAGACATGTACGTAGCTCGCTCTGGATGGAGCAAGCAAGGCGGATTTGAAATCTATTTAAACAACCCCGATCTTGCCATCCCACTGTGGGACGAATTATTTGAAAAAGGAGAGGATTTAAACGTCAGAGCGGGATGTCCTAATGCGATAGAACGTCTCGAGAGTAGTCTATTGTCCTACGGTAACGATATCGATTCTTCCAACAATCCTTTCGAATGTGGGTTGGATCAATTCATTAACCTCGATGCTGATATCGAATCTTTAAGCCTACCAGCCTTGCGTAAACTAGCTGGTAACGTTAAGCAAAAGCTGGTCGGCCTTACGTTCGATCAACCGATGTTTTTTACAGACAGAAAAGTAAGGCATAATGACCAAGTCGTTGGAGAAGTAACCTCACATATCTGGTCGCCGCGTTTCGAAAAACACCTCGCTTTCGCAATGATCCAATGTGACTACTTAAACAATCATTCGACAATAGAAATGAGCGGCTGGGAAGGGGTCATTACCTACCTCCCCTTTATTAATAGCCAACCGATAGTCAAAGTAGACAATGTAACAGGTAACATCAAAGAATTACCTATTGACACTGAAACGCCTCAATCGTTAGAAATAACGGCTGAAGAATAAGTTATAACTAGAGACACTTTGCATGAGCCGATCCTCATACCTTAAACCAGACACGATAGCTTTACACAGTGGTTACACACCAGAAAGTGACCATGGTTCACGTGCTGTCCCTGTTTACCAAACAACTTCCTATGTGTTCGAAAGTGTTAGTGATGCATCATCGTTGTTTAACGTAGAGCAAGGCGGCCATATTTATAGCCGCATCACTAATCCAACGGTTGCCGTGCTCGAACAACGGATCGCTGCCCTAGAAGGTGGCGTGGGTGCTATTTGCACTGCATCGGGCATGAGCGCCTTGTTTACGACCTTTATTACGCTGTGCTCTGCCGGTGACCATATTGTTTCATCCGCACAAATATACGGATCAACCGCCACCCTACTTCGCCATACATTAAAGCGACTGAACATTGGCTGCAGTTTCATACCAATCAACGATGAGCAAGCTTTACGTGACGCGATACAACCCAACACTAAATTAGTGTTTTGTGAGTCGATTGGTAACCCAGGGCTAGAAGTAGCAGATCTACCTCAAATTAGTCGGATAGCCAACGAAATGGGGTTGCCCGTCGTGGTCGATGCGACATTCGCGACACCCAGTTTATGTCGCCCTATCGATCACGGTGCCAATGTTGTGGTCCATTCGGTAACCAAATGGATGGGTGGTCATGGTGTCGCGGTTGGCGGTGTCGTTGTTGATGGAGGTCAATTCGATTGGTCAGCGAGCGGCCGGTTTCCTGAGTTAACAGAACCCTATGCTCCCTTTCATGGTATTCGTTTCTGGGAAGAATACGGTCCGTCTGCTTTGGCGATGAAAATCAGAGCTGAATCGATGCGTGATATCGGTGCAGCATTAAGCCCACACAGTGCATTTCTGATTTTACAAGGTATCGAAACACTCAGCTTACGAATGAAACAACATGTTCATAATGCAAAGCAAATGACCGACTGGTTACAAACTCAGGAAGAAGCCCTCTGGGTTAATCATCCTGATATGGAATCAAATCCAAGCCATCAAATTGCGGCGCAGTTATTCCCAAATGGTGCTGGCTCAATGGTGTGTTTTGGTGTTGCCGGCGGCAGAGCTGGCGGTGCTGCCTTTATTGATGCACTGCAACTAGCCTCTAACCTAGCGAACGTCGGAGACTCCCGCACGTTGGTATTACACCCAGGTAGCACCACACATTCACGTTTAACTCCCGAAGACATGATCGCAGCGGGAATTAGCGAAGATATGATTCGAGTATCCGTTGGTATCGAAGACATCGCCGATATAAAAGCTGACTTCGCACGTGGATTGCGAGCCGCAAAGCGCGTAGCGGAGGCACAATAATGGAGTTTAAGGTAAGGGACAACAAGGCTTACGCAGCAACAGGTGGCAAGGATTATGACAATAGCCTTGAGACCGTGGTTTTCCTACATGGTACGGGATTGGATCACCGGTGCTGGGCACTACAAACTCGATGGTTTGCTTACAATGGCTACTCTGTATTAGCGCCTGACTTTCCTGGACACAGCCTGTCCGAAGGCAACCCTTTAACCAGCATTGAAGACATGGCCAATTGGTTAATCGAAGCACTGAATGCGACGGGCGTCAAAAAGGCGCATATTGTCGGTCATTCTCAGGGGTTCCTCGCAGCTTTGGAACTTGCGCGTCAGGCACCAGAACGAGTGGCCTCTCTGATTGGTATCGGTACTGCTGCCGCTATACCTGTTAATCCGGCGCTCATCGAAGCAGCACATCGATCTTCGTCTGAGGCAGCAAACATGCTAATACAGTGGGGTTTTGGTCAAAAAGCACACATGGGTATTAGCGCTGTACCAGGTATGCAGCCCATTGCTATTGGACGACAAATTATGAGTAGCAACCCTGTAGAAGCTGATCTTCGAGCTTGCGCTGACTATACATCTGGCGAACAAGTGGCCGCTGAAATCAAGGCGCCAAGTCACTTAATACTGGCAGGTCAGGACAAGTTAACACCCTTAAAGGCTGGCTTAGCCCTCGCCAAACAATTAAACGCTAACCACACCATTATTGATGGTTACGGCCACATGCTGCCCATCGAAGCACCCAAACAGTGTTTACAGGCATTACGCAAAATAATTGCCACTTCAAAATAATCACCCATTAAATAACCTGAAAATAATCTGAGATAAGCACAATGTTCAAAAAAGTCGCAGTGATAGGGGCTGGCACCATGGGTGCCGGAATAGCAGGACAGGTTGCCAATGCTGGGATCGAAGTCTGGTTGCTGGATTTACCGAGTGGTAATAAAGACGACGACAACCCCAACGCACTCGCCGAACGAGGTCTTGATCGCCTTCGTGATCCTGATCAACCCGGGCTCATCAGTGGTGAAGCAGAATCCTTTATTCATTTGGGTAATACACGCGATGACTTCGACCAGCTCGCTGATTGTGACTGGATAGCAGAGGCTGTAGTCGAACGTCTTGATATCAAAAAGGCACTCTACAAACGCCTGGATGAAACTTGTCACGACAAGGCCATTATATCCTCCAACACATCAACTATTCCAATTAGCTTGCTCGTAGAAGATATGCCGGAGTCTTTCCGTCAGCGCTTTGCAATCACGCATTTTTTCAACCCAGTTCGCTTCATGCGATTACTGGAGCTGGTACGGGGCGAAGATACTGACCCTGCGATCATGGCAACGTTGGCTAGTTTTTGTGAGCAGCAACTCGGCAAAGGCGTCGTGCAATGTCTCGACACACCCGGATTTCTCGGTAATCGGGTCGGTGTTTTTGCCATTCAGTGTGCCTTGCATGCAGCATTCGATCTTGGTCTAAAACCGTTAGAAGCTGATGCCCTCTTTGGTCGTCCAATGGGTATTCCGAAAACAGGCGTATTCGGACTCTATGATTTAATTGGCATCGACCTAATGTCTGATGTGGTACAGAGTCTGGTTAATATTCTTCCCAGTGAAGATGCATTTCATCAAGAAGCCGCTCGTATTTCAATGATGACCCAGATGATCGAAAACGGACAAACCGGCAACAAAAAAGGCCTTGGTTTTTACCGCAATTCTGACGATGGGCGCGAAGTACTCGACCTCAAAGGCCTAACATACGGCCCTGCCCCACGATTGAATTTAGCCTTGGCCGAAAAAGCTGAACAACAGGGCGTAAAACACTTGCTCGAAGATGATGGTGTATACGGTCAATTTGCCTGGCGCGTGTTATCACGCTCATTGTGTTATGCAGCGTCGCTCATTCCTGAAGTTGGCGATAGCCCTGTCGGTATTGACGATGCTATGAAACTTGGCTACAACTGGATTAAGGGCCCATTCGAACTACTCGATGACATTGGTCTTGATTACTTCATCAATCGGCTTGAAGCAGACAACATGACTGTTCCCGCTTTTCTGTTAGAGGCGCGCGGTTCTAGTTTTTACCGAGTTCATCATGACGAGTTACAATGCAGGCTCCTTGGTGGGCAATGGCAAACCATTCATCGCGATGAAGGTATTGTCCGATTCAATGAAAAAAGACAAACGATTAAATCGGTCAATACCTGTGCAGTCGCTAGCTGGTACGACCTAGATAATATTGCCATGGTCGAATTTCATAGCAAAGCAAATGCGCTCGATGCTGAGTCTATGGCAATACTGGCTGATGCAATTGACCAGGTAGAGTCGAAGAATATGCGTGGCCTTATTGTCCACAACGATGCACAGCATTTTTCCTGTGGCGTTAACCTGCAAGCCGTTCGTGGTTTCTTCCGCAAGGAAGACATGGATGGCCTAGATCAGTTTCTAGCTCAGTTTCAACAAACAGTGCACCACATGGCACACATGCAAGCACCTGTCGTAGCTGCCCCAGCCGGACTTTCGATCGGTGGTGGATTCGAGGTGGTATTACATTCAAAGCAAGTTATATGCCATGCTAATTCAACCATGGGATTGGTAGAGTCTTTGGTCGGCGTTGTACCCGGTGGCGGTGGCTGTAAGGAAACCCTGTATCGATGGATTGAACTACTGCAATGTGATGAAGACATCACCAAAGCAAGCTGGAAAGCATTTATGAACTTGGGTTATGGCAAAACATCGACCTCACCCATCATCGCCAAGAAAAACGCCATGTTACGCCCAAATGACCG
>JBLILW010000165.1:0-6041 GCA_047638435.1 Urechidicola sp. | reverse complement strand
AAAAATCGAGTCAGTTTGGTGCCGAGGCCAATCAGTTTCAAAGGCTTGAGCAACTGTTTAAAAACTATGGCGAAACTAATAGTGGAGAGCAGCGCTATTATCTCCATAATGAAGAAGAGGTTGAACGCCATAGCAAGCGTCTGGACACAGCGTTCGAGTCGGGACAGTTCACCCCATGGGAACCAATTCCCAACGACACCGATCTTTTGTTTTATGAAGGGTTGCATGGACTGGTAAAAACTGAATTGATCGATCTGCCGCGTTATGTGGACCTAAAAGTAGGCGTGGTGCCCGTTGTCAATCTGGAGTGGATTCAGAAAATACACAGGGACAGCACCGAACGTGGATATAGCGAAGAAGCAATAGTCGATAACATCTTGCGTCGCATGCCCGATTACGTGAAGTTCATAACACCACAGTTCTCAGAAACCGATATCAACTTCCAGCGTGTAGCAACAGTCGATACTTCAAACCCGTTTGATGGCCGTGACATTCCGACCCTCGACGAAAGTTTTGTTGTCATCCAGTTTAGAAACCCAGACATCCGCCACACCGATTTTTCAAATCTATTAAGCATGATTCAAGGCTCATTCATGTCACGCCGAAATACCATTGTCGTACCGGGTGGGAAAATGGGGTTAGCGATGGAGATTATTTTCCCACCCATCATTGCTGACCTGATGGACCGC
The DNA here is from genome assembly GCA_047638435.1 of Urechidicola sp. Lineage (GTDB taxonomy): Bacteria > Pseudomonadota > Gammaproteobacteria. Next base: position 5,352 of record JBLILW010000165.1, on the reverse strand, counting down.
CGGCGGGCAAGCTAAGTTGACGGCCCTTACAGACAGCCATTGTCATCTGGATGACGACCGCTTCGATCCTGATCGTGATCAAATCGTCGCTCGTGCAAAAGCATACAATATTGACCGCATTGTAATACCCGCCACAACTGCGCAGCGCTGGCAAAAAATAAAGCAAGTGAGCGAACTGTACGAAGGTGTATACCCGACTTACGGTCTACACCCGATGTTTATGGCCTCGCATCAGGCACGCCATATTGGCGAGCTAGATAACTGGCTAGACCAAGAAAAACCGATTGCAGTTGGCGAATGTGGGCTTGATTTTTTTATCGGCCGTGTCGATGAGGCGCAGCAGATAAAGATTTTCAGTGACCAGCTACAACTGGCAAAAAACCACCGATTACCGGTGATTGTCCATGTCCGCAAAGCGATGGATCAAACTATCAGCCTGCTCCGAAAATTCGCCCCACTGACTGGCGTGATCCACAGTTTTGCAGGCAGCCAACAGCAGGCCGACCAGTTAATTGACTTAGGCTTTAAGCTCGGCATAGGCGCGACGGTGGGTTTTGAACGAGCCAAAAAACTACGTTCGGTAGTCGCCACAGTGCCTGACATTGGATTATTAATAGAATCAGATGCCCCAGATCAACCCGGCGCTAATCACCGAGGTGAGCGTAACGAACCAGCCTTTATTATTGAGCAACTAGCTACGATCGCCTTACTACGAGATGTGTCTGAAAATGAACTAGCGCAAATTCTGCTGCGTAATACCAACGATCTATTTGGATTTAAAGACAAACCTTAAGCAGAGGTTCCGTAGGACGGAAAAGCGAAGCGCCTTTCGGCAAACATTCTTCAAGCAAACTTTCTATTTTCCCATCGTCTTGCATGTCGATATTTGTAACTTGGCCACGCCTGATGGCGCCGTGGCTTATCATGCCTACTTTGTTATCAAAAACTATGGCTCGATGGTGAACGTCTCATTAATACGCGATTTTTGATCTGTTTCAAGACCGAAGCTTTGTTCGGTAAAACTAATCGTATTTTGATTCGAAAACTTAACCAGACTAGTGGCTCTCGTTCCATAATCAGGTAGTTTAATAAACCGACTCGATAACTGCCGCTCCTGTTCTAATCGAACACCGGTAGTCGGTAATTGCTCATCAGGTGCTTGCTGTTCGCTACTCAAAATTTCGATAAGGGCATTGTCATCCGCATCATTGCCAAGTGCCTGTTCGAACGCTTTCTTGCCCGACGTTAACTTGGGCCAGTCTTCGTCAAAGTAGCCGTTACTCACACCGTAAAATCCTGGCTTAAGTTTACGGATGCCCGGTTGACGATTGGAATAAGACCAAAGCACGTTGCTATCACCGATGAGTAAATTGAATCCAGCATAATCGTCTTGCTGCGAGGCTAGTAGCGCTAAAAACTGCGGCTCCGACTCTGATCCAGTCAGAAACTCTCGTGTTAAATCTCCTCGTGAACGCTTACTTATTTGCTTTCGACCAGGTTCTCGAACATTGGTCACGGCAGCAAACCTGCCTTGCCGGTTCACACCCATCCAAGTGCCCTGCGCCTGAAGATCACGCCCACCAAATGTGTTGGGCGAATCGCCCCACCAATGTGCGGCACGAGTCGGGCGGGCGTAAAACTCATCACGATTCGAAATAACAATCAGCGGCTGCTCTTCACATTGCCCAATAGCTAACAGTATTAAACACATTAGTGGTGACTATTAGCTAGAGAGTTGATCAATTTCTGGCAACGGTTCGTGTTTGATTGCTGCTTCAAAAGAACTGAGTCGTTTGTACACAGACAGTAAATCAACAATTGTCGTCCACGAGTTCACCAGATATTGAAACGAATTACTGACCTGTCCAAAGGCTGTCAAAATCTGCTGCAATACGCCAAATGTAATGGCGCCAACTGCAATCGTCGGTATGAGCAGGATATAAACGAAGATACTGTCAGCTTGTAAGTAAAGCATTCTCGCGACATTAAAATACATATAGTGAAAATATAACCGAAAGTAGTTTTTACGAACGTCTTTAAACAGCTCGACAAGTGTCGGTGGCTGGGCACGATTTGCATCATCTTCGCCATAAACCAACTCTTTTCGAAAAGCAGCCTCGACTCGTTGATTCTTGAATTCGAGCCCTGGTAGCTTTATCCCAACTGTTGCGAGTAACCCGGTGCCAAAAATGGCCCACAAAATGGCTGCCATAAATAATGGATGGGGGATCACCCCGACAATTGGCAGCTCGTTAATGTATTCAGACAGGGCCCAAAGTACGGGTAGAAAAGCAAATAGCGTCATCACCGCATCGACAATTGATACACCTAAACCTTCCATTATCGAGGCAAATCTCATGGTGTCTTCCTGAATACGCTGCGATGCACCTTCGATTTGCCTAACCTGAGCCCATTGAGCGGTGTAGTAGTCGTTCATCGCATTACGCCACCGAAAAATAAAGTGGCTGACAAAAAATCGAGTCGCAACAAACAGAAAAATTGCGAGAAAGGCGATCTCAGCAAAAATAATAATCAAGTCAAGTAGCTCGCTGGAAAACGAGGTAACCAGTTCATCGGCTCGAACGACCTCCTCTGCATCGGGTGTCTTTAATGCTTTCTGTACCAGATCGAAAAAGGGACGACGCCAGTTATTAATAGCGACCGATACCTGTACTGAAAAATAAGTTGAGAATAAAACCGCAGCTGAACCCACGATCGACCACCATTGCCACCGGTGGTTCGCCACTCGAAACCAGAATGCTGAAAACAAAGCAGTACAGACAAAATAGTAGCCATAAAATAATATGAAAGAATCGGTGACAAAATGGCCAAGGCCAATAACCGGTGTAGAGTCGGACAAATCTAAGCCGAAAAAAAGACCGATTTGAGTATTGAAGCCGTACCAGATAGCGCTACAAATCGCGGCGTAAATCACAACTGAGAGAAAGAATAATTTGGGATTCGGAAAAAAAGACTTAAACATAGCTGAGGGCTCTGTACTTAAACAAAATGAATTTCAAAGGCGATGTAGACCGAAGAAGTGGGTATTGATTCAATGGTTAGCTATCATGGCTGACGTTGTCTGAAACAGACGGCGAGATAAGTTGTTGCATCATCTCAATAAAGAACTGCCTTACTGAACTTATAGTCAAAGTATCGGGCGTTCCCCAGTTACTAAGAACAATTTTAGCTTTAGTGGGCATTGATGAGCAGGCTAAGAAAAAGACAGCAGTTTAATGTGCCGGCTCAGGAAAGTCACTGCGATAGAGAGTCCATGCACTAACATTAAAATAAATACAACTAGAAATATCCTATTAAACAGAAAATAAATATTGTTTTACTCGAAATTAAGTCTTGACTTAAAAAGATATACACCGGTAGCGGTCTCGTTTCATATCTTTTCCATTCTGTTGTTTGACGGCGCTATAAATATTATTTATTATAACGTAAGTCATTGATAAATATAATAAATAATAAAATGGTGACTATTTGAGCAATTTAACAAAAAGTGAGTATTTATGCGGCTTCTAGCAGTGTATTTACATTTCATCCACAGAGTTATCCACAGTAAATGTGGATAACAAATTTTATCCTGATTTCTTAGTAGGTTAGCTCACATAGAATAGAAACTTGATTAAAAAAACGTGCTATCTGAGCCTAGAATTTTGGGCGCATTTAAATTAGATCATTGACAAAATTTATTTCAGTGAGCTAGGGATAAAGTATCATAGTGTCGCAAATCCCATATTTAATCTTTGGAACCTAAAAATTGTCGGACAAACCCATAAGTCATTTTGCCTCCTTCGCAATCGCGATACCCTTGTATCGTGTATTCGATTATGCAATTGACACGATTAGTCTTGATTTAAATGGAGATAGCCCAACCGGTGGTAATGCCACCCATAACGGCAAACGTTTCCGTCTACCCTTCGGTAGTGGCAACAAAATAGGTCTATTCTTGAATCAGGTAGATGACCCATCTGTCGCTCGTGAGAAAACCAAACCAGTGCTCGAATGTCTGGATGAAACACCCGTTTTATCCGAACACATGATGGCGTTGGCACGCTGGTTGGCAAGCTATTACCTGCAGCCGCTTGGTGAAGTCATGTTCCAATGTTTGCCGGCCCACCTGCGTAGCGGTAAAATCGAAAACCCTGAGCAGGTCAAGTACTGGCATATCCAAACAACTGATGTGGATTTACACGACACCATTCGTCGGCGGTCACCCAAACAATTCGAAATGCTGTTGGCTATCGAGCAATCAAGCGGTGGTTTGAATGCCGCACAATTGAAGAAAATTAATAGCGGTTGGGCGAGCCTGATTAAAGCCTTAGAGTTGAAACAGGCCATTCTATGGGATTACTCGAAGCCAGAAAGCAGTGGCACCAGATTGGAATTAGCGCCGCAAACGAGCGCTGATCAGTCGCAGGTACTCGCGCAACTCAAAACCAGACTCGATGTTTTTTCAGTCCATCTACTCGACGGCATTACCGGCAGCGGTAAAACTGAAGTCTATTTTCACCTGATTCAATGGCAATTAGCCCAGCGCAAACAGATTATTTATCTAGTGCCAGAAATTGGTTTGACATCACAGCTGGTCGAGCGGGTACTTAGGCGTTTCGGGGAGCAGTTTGCCATATCTCACTCGGGACTTACCAATCGTCAGCGATACCTAGCATGGCAGAAATTTAGAGCTGGTGACGTTAACATCATGCTCGGCACTCGTTCTAGTTTGTTTTCTCAGAGTGATCGTTTGGGGTTGATTATTATCGATGAAGAGCATGATAGCTCTTACAAGCAGATCGATGGTATTCGTTATCATGCGCGCGATGTTGCCATCAAACGCGCGCAAATGCTCAACATCCCAATTGTACTCGGCACCGCAACACCCTCGCTGGAGAGCTTCCATAATTGTGACCGAGAACATTATTTTTACTATCAGTTATCGCAGCGCCCGACTCGACATGCACCGCCCAAAATTGAGTTGGTCGACACCAGTAATGTGAAGCTGGTATCTGGCTGTTCACCTTATCTATTGACGAAGATAGATTGGCACTTAAAGCAGAAGGGGCAAGTATTGCTCTTTTTAAACCGACGCGGATTCGCGCCCGTCGTCATGTGCCATGAATGTGACTGGCAGGCTAGCTGTGCTCATTGTGATTCTAAGCTCACCTTGCACCATGGCATCAATACCTTGTTATGCCATCATTGCGGTCATCGTCAAACGATGCCTCTCGCTTGTCCAAAATGTCAGCATGCGGATATCAAGCATTACGGCATTGGCACCGAGCAACTAGAGCAAGGCATTAAGTGGCGATATCCAGACACGCCCATCATTCGCATAGACCGAGA
>JBLILW010000164.1:0-6149 GCA_047638435.1 Urechidicola sp. | reverse complement strand
TTCCAGTAGTTTCATTAATTCAGCATTGTCATTGAGTAATTCAGGGTCGTTTTCTGCACAAACTAAAATAGGCAACAGGCCGATAGAGTGTGTCAGTCCGGCTAATATGGCGCTTTCGGCTTCGAGAATTGTATAATGCTTGGCAATCATCGCGCTTAGCGCTGCGACGTCTGTACTCTGCTTCCAGGTGCTACGTAAATAGCGATGAACCACAGGGTGAGTCGCTTGGAATAATTGCTTCATCACCAAGCCTATGGCGAGATTCTTTACCGTTTTTAACCCCATGCGCTTGACCGCATTCTGTACCGTATCGGCAGAGTTTAAGCCGCGATATAGCGCCGAGTTAGCGACCTGTATGATTTGGGCCGACAGAGCGGCGTCTGTCTCGATGATTTGAGCAATATCTGTAATCGAAGCCTCATCGCCATCAATTGTTTCCCTTAATCTATATTGCAACTTCGGGCAATGTTGGTAGCGTCAAACGATCATATTCCAGGTCAGCTAAGATTGATTCCTTGGTAGTACTCATAGTGTCGGTGTCTCAGAGAGGGCTGAATCATCTTGAATAACATGAGTATAGATGCCATTGACACTTTTTTAAGAACAATAATGCCTAGAATTATGCCGGTAAAGAATAGGGTAGGTCGACACTAGTAAAGTTAACCGTTGGTTGGTTAAGCAAGCATAGCAACTGTTCATTTGCTTTTTTGATTTGTGCTACATAGAGACAATGACAAACACCCTTATCGTCAATAACAGCATCGACCACCATGCCACTGCCATCGGCAGAAGTCGCGGTTTTAGTGCAAACCTCATCGCCAGGTAATGGACATTGGCTAGTTTGGAACGAAGCTAAAAAAAGACGTCGTTTGAGTTTACCCAGATAATGCATCCGGGCGATGATTTCCTGCCCGGGAAAACAACCCTTCTTAAAGCTAACGCCGTCAAGCAAGTCTAGGTTTGACATTTGCAGTACAAATTGTTCGACCGTTTGTGGATAAATGTTGGGAATGCCAGCCTTGATATCAGATAGACGCCAGGATTCGAAATTGGCAATATTCAAATCCTCTGAAAACTGTTGCCAAAGTGATTGGGCTTCTTCTAGAGATAGGCACAGGAACAGGTATCGATGTTGATCGTCTAGCGGGCTCAGCTGGAGTGAAATTACACTATCATTTTGCAAAACTGCATTTGGCTCATCGGGTTGCAACACTGCTAACGGTGTATCGAGCTGACCGGTATGGACCACAAACCGAGCAAAGTGACCGCAGGCATCCGCCAGTGATACCTGTGATGATAATACAAACATCTGCAGGCGGCCTATCAAGCCAGCAACCAGGCTTTTAGTGGTGATTAAAATATAACCGTTATCAATTTGCACGATGCGGAAAATACCGAGCATACGACCTTTAGCTGTCGAATAAGAACTGAGCTGAGATTTGGTTTTGTCGATATGGCTTATATCGTTGCTTAATTGCTTTTGTAAAAAACTCTGCGCATCGTCGCCGGTGACTAAAATTAATCCAATGTCATTCGCATCGGCAATAAAGTTACGCGTTAAAAGTGTGCCGGGTTGAGTTTGTATAAAGTCTTGCCAGTCTTTCATTGTTGCTTACTCGGTTGCTTTAGTTGTTGATGATCTATGGCCCAATCAATGTGTTCCTGTATGAAACTATTGTGCTTTGCATAAGCTGACTTAAGACAGTTTATTATGTGTGGGTCGTAGTTGGCATTTCCAAGCGCAATAGCAATGTTTCGTATCCAACTTTGATAGCCTATCCGGCGAATAGCTGAACCTAGCGTCTTGGTATCGAAGTCATCTTCAGTCCAGCTAAAGCATTCGAGCAGAGAAGTATTATCTAGTCCATGGCGTGGATTGAAATCAGCTTCTTGTGAGAGTTTTGCAAATCGATTCCAAGGGCAAAAAAGCTGGCAATCATCACAACCATAAATACGGTTGCCGATAGCCTCTCGAAACTCAATTGGAATGGCCGACTTATGTTCAATCGTCAGGTACGAAATACAACGCCTGGCATCGACAACATAAGGTGCAACAATCGCTTTGGTTGGGCAAACATCAATGCAACTAGTGCAACTGCCACAATGATTCCCCACAGGCGAATCGTGTTCAAGCATCAGATTAGTGAAAATCTCTCCGAGGAAAAACCACGAACCGTTATTTTTATTGAGTATGTTCGAATGTTTTCCCTGCCAGCCAATACCGGCCTTAGTGGCCAGCGCTTTTTCGAGCACCGGCGCACTGTCGGTAAAAACGCGATAACCCAGGTCGCTGACGATAATCGATATCTGGTTCGCAAAGTGTTGCAGACGTTTTCGAATCAGCTTGTGATAATCGCGCCCCAGGGCATAACGAGAGACATAAGCCAGGTCAGATTGGTTCAGCAAGTCGATAGGCCAACTGCCTTCGTTTTTGTAATAATCAAGCCGCACACAGATGACAGATAAAGTATCCGGCACTAGTTGCTCAGGGTAAAAGCGCTTATCGACGTTACGTTCCATATAACTCATTTCGCCATGAAAATTGCGTTCAATCCACTCGTTATAATGTTTGTGTTCCGAATCCAATTGAGTATCGGTAATACCCACCTGTTGGAATCCGAGTTCGAGACCGATTTGTTTTATCTGCTGGCTTATGGAGGGCGTTTGATTGGGCTGCAAAATGGTTGATTTCCTGGGAAGAAGAAGTAATCGATGTATTTAAGATTACCTAATAAAATTGGCAAGCCGGGTGCATCTTTCGTAACGATGCGTACAATATCGTATTTTTGCATAAAGCTGAAATGTCTATCTACTTTGCGATTGCTTTTGGAGGGTCTCTCGGGGCAGTTTGCCGCTACTGGGTTTCCACGTCGACCAATCGCTGGTTAGGAGATGGCTTTCCTTATGGTACGTTAACGGTGAATGTCATCGGCTCTATAGTGGTAGGTTTTTTGACCATTCTGCTGGCTGATCGCTTAAGTGTCAGCAACGAAGTACGGCTAGGTTTGATCATTGGTTTTCTGGGTGCATTCACGACATTTTCAACCTTCGCACTCGATACTGCCTACTTAATCGACAACGGCGCCATTGTTAAAGCAGTAACTTATGGCCTGGTCAGTGTCGTTTTTAGTGTGTTAGGTGTTTGGGCTGGTATATTTGCCGCTAAACAATATTTTTAAGGGCATTCCTATAAATGCACTTTTTCCGCGATTGCGGCGTCAGCTCCGTGCTTGAATCCTCATGTACTATCGTACACTCCGGTTCTCCGCGCGGTGCTTCCTTGCACTCACGAAAAAAACACTATTTTTAGAGACGCCCTGAAGCAAAATTGTTCTAATACTATTTAAAGAAAAAATTCTATTTAAAGAAATTGGTATGAGAGAAACTAAATGTTAGATCCAAAATTGTTACGAAGTGACCTCGATAGCGTTGTTGAAAAACTTCGTATTAAAAAATATGAGTTTAATGCCGAGCTATTTAATCAACTCGAAGATAAACGCAAGTCGCTCCAAATGAGCACGCAAGCGTTACAAAGTGACAGAAATACTCAGTCGAAATCAATCGGTAAGGCAAAATCTCAGGGAGAAGATATAGCTCCCTTACTGGCAGCGGTGGATGAATTAGGCTCACAACTAAAACAGGCCGAAGCCGATTTGGATGCGCTGCAAACCCAGCTTGAAACACTGTTGCTTGATATGCCCAACATAGCCGACGACTCAGTTCCGCCCGGCGTGACTGAAGATGATAATGAGGAAGTTTTAGTTTGGGGAACAAAACCTGTTTTTGATTTTGAACCGAAGGATCACATCGATCTTGGTAATCAACTCAAAGGCCTCGATTTTGAACGTGCCGCCAAGCTGTCTGGCGCTCGCTTTGCTACCATGACGGGGAGCCTTGCGACGATGCATCGTGCCCTAATTCAGCTAATGGTTAACCAGCACAGCCAGCACCATGGCTACACCGAAGCTTATGTTCCTTATCTGGTGAATGAAGCGACGCTGATGGGAACAGGGCAGTTACCTAAATTTAAGGAAGACCTGTTTAATGTTAAATCAGCCAGCCATAATCTTTACCTGATCCCAACCGCTGAAGTACCGGTCACTAATTTGGTTAGCGATACCATTTTAGATTCGAAAGATTTGCCTCTTAAATATGTGGCGCATACACCATGCTTTCGATCAGAGGCAGGATCATACGGTCGAGATACGCGAGGTATGATTCGGCAACATCAATTCGAAAAAGTAGAAATGGTGCAAATTGTTAAGCCAGAAGACTCAATGCAAGCGCTAGAAGAGTTGACTGGCCATGCAGAAACTATTTTGAAACTTCTCGAATTACCTTATCGAAAAGTAATTTTATGCGGTGGCGATTTGGGTTTTTCAGCTACCAAAACTTACGATTTGGAAGTTTGGTTGCCAGGACAGGATGCATACCGAGAAATTTCATCTTGTAGCAATATGCTCGATTTTCAGGCAAGGCGAATGAAAGCTCGCTGGCGTAACCCCGAAACTGGAAAGCCTGAACTAGTCCATACCTTGAATGGCTCTGGTCTTGCAGTCGGCAGAACGTTGATTGCGGTGATGGAAAACTACCAGCAGGCTGATGGCAGTATAAAAGTTCCCAGTGTGTTACAACCTTATATGAATGGATTGGCAGAAATAACACTATAGGTGATTATACTCAGTTAAGTAGTGAACACTCGAATAGACATTTGGCATGTAATTATTTTTTAAATTAATACTCTTTTTTAATTGCTGCGATTTATTGCACTTCACTTTTTTGAAGGGCCAAGACGGAAAGACATTAAAGAACTTATCTGATATGAACCTTCCAGACGGCTCATTCATTGATCAGTTTGAACTAATCTTCTGGGAATTGATGAACTGAAAGATCTTACCAGTTTTTCTGAGCCAATTAGCGTCAGTAACCAGATCTATAAATCGAGTGACATCGATGTTAACCTGCAGTTTAGTAGCGTCCCGCCGGCCGAAGTCACAGAGTATACGGTGTAGGGTTACGATCCTAACCAAAACGTCATTCAGGCAGCGAGTGTTGAAACTGAAGTAGGGGCAGTAGTCGCAGGCTCAGTCGCCAAAGAAAATACAGAAGGAAAAACGAAGGGTACCAATAAAGTGAGTAACCCTTATTCAGTAGAAAAAATAGAGAAGCTTTTCAAGGATCCAGAAGGACTAGAAGGTTTGTTCAACAATCGATTAAAAAATCAGGACGCCATAACTGGCCAATAACCAGAGAGAAACAATATGACTATCAAACAAAAGCTACTAACGGCCTTAATATTAAGCAGCGTGACATTAGGCGCGAGTGCTGCAGGCAAACTAGCATTTATTAACCCAGCAATCATTATCGAAAAATCGCCACAATCGCAAGCTGCCTCAAAGATCCTCAAGGAAGAATTCCAACAGAGGGAATCAGGACTAAGAGCCATGGCAAAAAAATTACAAGGGCTTGAAAGCAAGTATCAAACCGATGGCGCCATTATGAGCGCTGAGAAAAAGAAAAAAGCCGAAGACGAAATTATTCAAGGAAAACGTAAGTTTCAATTCGATCAAAAATCATTACGGGAAGACTTACAATCGCGTCGACGCGCACTGCTACAGGAAATCCAGACATCAATTTCTACTGTTATTCGCGAGTTTGGCAAGAAGAATGGATATGACTTTATCTTCACAGAGGGCGTTGCTTACGCGGATGAAACTGTGGATATAACCGATGAACTATTAAGAGAATTATCGAAATAGTGATTTGCTCTAGTTTGATTTTTCATAGTGTGATTTTATAGTGGCACTCGGACCTGATCTTACAGACACTCCAAAACAAAGGTGGTTTGTTAGATCAGGTTTGGGGCAATTAAAGCTTCAATCGTAGGTTAGAGCCATTGCCTGTTGCCATTGAATTTAGCACATCGTATTCCCATGCCAAGGTTGGCCATTGTGAAACCTGATTAATTTTTTTTGTAGAAAAACTCCGTATCAATGTCTCTAGCGAATATAGCTCGTTGCGAGTGAAGCCACCTCTCTTGCCATTCAAACTCAACCTGTGGCTGTTCACCCGTTTACTACTAGGCTTATAGGTATAGGCTAAGTCGCCATTGGTTATCAATTAGTTTAAACGAGAAGTTTTTCGAATGA
>JBLILW010000163.1:0-6186 GCA_047638435.1 Urechidicola sp. | reverse complement strand
CATTATAATTAAACGGGCCATAAACGATAAAAAAACCATTTTTAATTAGGCAGCTAGCCGCCTTTTCGATGCAGACGGTAACTGCCACATCGTCCATAATATGGAAGGAATTTGCACTAAATAATAGGTCGTAAGACTCAGATGGCCAAAGTTTGAGAACATCTAATTCAATAACAGCCTTTACGTTTGGATGAACAGCATCGCTAATCCAGGCCTCAATGCCTCGTAAGTACTCGGCTCTATCAGATGGTTGCCAGACTATTTGTGGGTTAAGTTTAGCAAAGTAAACTGCATGTTGCCCCGTACCACTGCCTATTTCGAGTACCCTTGCACCGTCGAACAAATAGGGCTGAATCGTTGATAGAATAATATCTTTGTTTTGTTCGCAGGAGTCTGAGTAGGGTTTATTCATTTGGTCATAATGATTGAGTAGGAAACCTTTAATCATACACTTTCTTTGAAGGCCAAAGTCTGCCTAACCTGATTCGTATATTTTTTTCTACTCCAATTTCCTTCGGCTTGTAAAATTGAGGTGTATTGTCTGGGCAATATTGCTGATCTATAAAACCGCCTTCATAGGCATGCGGGTATTGATACTGGACCTTATGGCTTTTTGCTGGGAAATTTTTCAAATGCTCTGGTACTTCAATGGTAGGCATCGACTGGACATAACTAATAGCGGCATTAACGGCATTATAGGCCGCATTACTTTTTACCGTGCTGGCAAGGTATGAAGTTACCTGAGCAAGTGTGATACGCGCTTCAGGCATACCTATAGCACTGGTAATATTCAGCGCGCTATTAGCCATTGTGAGCGCATTTATATCTGCATTCCCAATATCTTCCGAGGCAAAAATAACCAACCGTCTGGCAATAAAGACAGGATCTTCACCGCCATCGAGCATCACTGCCAACCAAAGTAACGCAGCATCTGGGTCAGACCCTCGCAAGCTTTTTATAAATGCAGAGATAACATCATAATGTCGATCCTGATTACGGTCATAGCTACGGGCATTTTCAAGAATAATCTTCTTGAATACTGGCAGCGAAAACTGATCAGCCTCCTTTAAGCCTATCGCCATCTCAAGGTTACCAATCGCCTTCCTTGCGTCACCGCCTGAAAACTCGGCCATCATTTCTATTTCCTCAAGCTCAAACTGAGCTGATTTCTTATCAATCGAGGTCTTCACTATCTGTACGATTTGTTCGAAGCCAATGGCTTTCAATTCGACAATTTGAACTCTGGATAACAACGCCTTATTGACACTACTACGAGGGTTTTCGGTTGTAGCGCCGATTAATATGAATAACCCACTTTCGACATGAGGTAAAAGAGCGTCTTGCTGTGCCTTATTAAAGCGATGAATCTCGTCGATGAATATAACGGGAATACGGTGCTGATGATCAATCGCTATCTGTGCGGATTTAAACAGACCTTTAAGCTCAGCAACGCCAGACAAAACAGCCGAAAATGAAAAAAACTCTATCTCATCGTGATTGCACAAAACTTGTGCCAAGGTCGTTTTGCCACAACCGGGAGGCCCCCAAATAATCATACTTTTCGGTAATTTAGACCGTAGAAAAGGGTATTTTTGTTCTAACTGATCTAACCCAATATAGGATTTTCGATCGACAGGCCTATACTGAAAAGCAAGGGGTGGAGTAGTTGCGGGAGGATTATCATCAGTGCTAAAAAGTGAATCTTGCAAACCTTGAGTGCTCCTGATGAGGAGTAAAAAATGGTCGGGACGGCAGGATTTGAACCTGCGACCACCTGCCCCCCAGGCAGGTACGCTACCAAGCTGCGCTACGCCCCGAATATTTTTAAACTATAATTTAGACTTCAAATATTTGAACTTAAAACTTAACGATTGAGGAGCGTTAATAATTCTTCTAATTCAACCAATGTTTGTCGAATTATTTGCTGGCTCTGGCTGTTATCACCCTTAGCACCTTCGCCTTCGAGTCGCTGTCTTGCACCACCAATAGTGAAACCTTCCTCATACAAAAGGCTTCGTATTTGCCTAATCAATAATACATCATGCCGCTGATAATAGCGTCTATTTCCGCGTCTTTTTACCGGCTTTAATTGTGGAAACTCTTGCTCCCAGTACCGCAGAACATGGGGTTTTACATCGCAAAGCTCAGCAACTTCACCAATGGTGAAGTAACGCTTACCAGGAATGACAGGTAATTCGTTATTATTGCTCGCTTCCAGCATATGCCTCTACTCTGATTTTCAACTTTTGACCGGGTCGAAAGGTCACAACTCTTCGTGCTGAGATAGGAATTTCTTCGCCTGTTTTAGGATTACGCCCCGGCCTTTCGGCTTTGGTACGCGTCAGAAAATTTCCAAATCCAGAAAGTTTCACCTGATTGCCTGTCTCTAAGGCAACTTTAACCTCTTCAAAAAACTGTTCAACAATTTCCTTTGCTTCTCTTTTATTGAGGCCAAGTTCTTCAAATAGCATTTCGGCCATATCAGCCTTGGTCAATGACATTATATCTCCCTTAAAACGGCATTATATTTATTTTTTAATTGAGCAAGAAATTTTTCAATCAATTTATCTACGTCTTCATCGACTAGAGTGCGTGAAAAGTCCTGTAAAATCAAGCCTAAAGCGACACTTTTTAATTCGCTCGTCATTTCTTTACTAGTATAAACATCAAATACGAAAACGTCGTGCAAAATTTCACTATTTACGGATCTAATACAATCAATTAGTGATTGAGCACTCACGTCAGTATCAACAGCCAGAGAGATATCACGTCGAATAGAGGGATACTTTGACAGTTCAGTAAATTTTGGCAAGTATGCCGTCAATATAGAGGCTAACTCTAACTCAAAAACATAGACTGGCTGACTAACATTCAGTTTTGATAATACGGCCGGATGCAAACAGCCGACAAAACCTACTAACGCATCATCCAAATAGATATCAGCGCCCTGTCCAGGGTGCAATATTGGATTACTGGTTTTAGAAAATCTAAATTCTGACCCTCTAGCCAAGCTCATAACTGACTCTAGATAACCCTTAATATCATAAAAATCTAATGATTTTGGTTGAGTGTGTATTCCCTCGTCATCTCGAGCACCTGTCACAACAGCCGCTAAATGTTGATTCTGCTGCAGCCCCTGCGCTTCTGGTCGAAAACATAAACCAGTTTCGAATAGCCTTACCTTAGATTGCTGCCGATTCACGTTGTACTGCAGTGCCTGCAATAAACCCGGTAAGAGTCGAGTGCGCATCGTCGACATATCAGTAGAGATAGGGTTTGTTAACTTTAAAGTCGCTTGCCCAGGGTCGAGAATGGCCTGAAGCTCGGCTGATACAAATGAATAGGTAATCGCTTGATAAAAGCCCTGCTCAACCAGCACGTCGTGAACCTGGTTGAGCGCAACTTGAGTTTCAGAAAAACCTGCCATCTGTACATGAGCAAGTTCTTTCGTGCCTTGAATATTATTGTATCCAACCATTCGGCCAATTTCTTCGATCAAGTCAGCCTCAATGTTGATATCGAAACGATAACTTGGCGCCGTTACTAACCAGCTATCAGCATGATCAGTAACCTGCATGTTGAGGCTTTTCAACATCGCAGAGACTTCTGATTTAGAGACATCGATACCCAATAAGCGCTTGATACGAGCGTAGCGCAGCTTAATTTCAGGCATCTGTGGCATATATTTTTCGGCAATCGCCTCTATAACAGGCCCCGCTTCACCACCGACAATTTCAAGCAATAATGCAGTGGCGCGATTTATCGCCTTAACTTGTAACTGTGAATCAACACCCCGCTCAAATCTATGCGAAGAGTCTGTATGCATACCGTAGTTGCGCGCTTTTCCAGCCAGTAAAATAGGTGCAAAGAAAGCCGCCTCGAGGAAAATGTTTTTGGTTGCGCCCTGCACCGATGAATCCAAACCACCCATAATGCCAGCCAGTGCCAGAGGCTTCTGGTGATCAGCTATGACTAAGGTATCTGCACGACATTCGACAGTGCTTTGATCCAGTAGTGTGAAGCTCTCACCTGCTTTGGCCATTCGTACCTTAATGCCGCCTTCAAGCTTATCGAAGTCGAAGCCATGCATCGGTTGGCCGATTTCCATCATGACGTAATTAGTCACATCGACCACAGGGCTAATTGGGCGCAAGCCACAACGTCTGAGCTTTTCTTGCATCCAGGTCGGTGTTGTCGCCAAAGAATTGATGTCTTTTATAATTCGCCCAACATAGTGAGGACAGGCCTCAGAGGCTAATAGCTCAACTGAAAACACATCATCAGTTGTTGCGTTCACGTCCAGACAGTTAATTTCGGTTAGTTCAACTCGATTGACCGCCGCAACTTCACGAGCGACGCCGGCAACACACAGGCAATCGCCACGGTTAGGCGTTAGGTCAACTTCAATAATAGTATCATTGAGCTGGAAATAGTCGTAAATACTAGTGCCAACTGGCGCGTTTGACGGTAATTCAAGAATGCCATTCGACGCTTCGGATAATTTTAATTCTGAACTCGAACACAGCATGCCAAAAGAGTTGACGCCGCGTAACTTGGCTTTTTTTATCTTCATACCCGGCAGAACCGCACCCACTTGTGCGAAGGCTACTTTTAATCCTTGTCGTGCATTGGGTGCACCGCAAACAACAGCGATGGTGTCACTACCATTACTGACTTGACAGACACGAAGCTTATCGGCATCGGGATGCTGCTCTATCGACAGAATTTCGCCAATCACTACTTTATCAAGTAATGGACCAGCAGCTTCAATACCTTCTACTTCGAGGCCTGCCATCGTCAGCTGATCGAGTAGTATCTCGGTTGTTATGTCTGGATTTGCCCACTCGCGTAACCAGCTTTCACTTATTTTCATTATCTGAACTCTCGGCTATGCGAATTGCTGCAAAAAGCGCAAATCATTCTCAAAAAATAATCGAAGGTCATTAACGCCATAACGCAGCATAGCGAGTCTTTCGACACCCATACCAAATGCGTAGGCAGTGTAAGTTTCGTCATCGAGGCCAGCATGCTTAAACACCTCTGGGTGAACCATGCCACAACCCAATACTTCTAACCAACCCGTGTGGCCACAAACCCGACAGCCCTCACCTGCGCACATCACGCAGCTGATATCGACTTCCATCGATGGCTCTGTAAATGGGAAATATGATGGCCTAAAACGTGTCTTTAAATCGTCTTTCTCAAAAAACATCTTGAGGAATTCTTCTAACGTGCCTTTTAAATCTGAAAAGGATACGTTCTCATCGACTAACAACCCCTCTACCTGATGGAACATCGGGGTATGGGTTAAATCCGAATCACAACGGTAAACTCGACCTGGCGCAATGATTCTGACGGGTGGCTTTTGCTTTTCTAATACTCTAATTTGCACCGGTGAGGTATGTGTACGTAACAAGCGGTTATCGTCGAAGTAAAACGTATCGTGCATTGCTCTGGCTGGGTGATGCGCTGGAATATTAAGCGCTTCAAAGTTATGAAAATCATCTTCAACTTCGGGGCCTTCTGCAACGTCAAAACCCAACTTACCGAACATTTTTTGAATGCGGTTCATGGTTAGCGTAACAGGGTGAATACCACCGGCTTTGTTACGTCGACCTGGTAAGGTGATATCGACTGTGTCGTTGCGTAGTTTTTCGGCGATTAAAGCATCGCTTATGGCAATTTTTCGTTGCTCCAGTAAAGACTGGATACGAACTTTAATTTGATTAATTGCCTGACCTGCAGCCGGTCGCTCTTGGGCTGACACCAGACTAAGGTTTTTCAATTTGCTGGTGATTTCGCCTTTCTTACCCAGATAGGATACGCGAATCGCATCGAGTGAAGCCAGGTCATCAGATTGACTAATCGACTGCGTGGCTTGTTCGAGTAGGCACTCTAATTCTTGGGTCACGTTGATATCTACTTTGGTTTATTGGTTTATTGGCTATTCTTTATTATTGGTAATAATTGGCTTGGGTTTCCAAGCAAGTATTACTGATACTACTGATACTGTAGAGGCAAGAGTGCCAAAATCTGACACCCTTGCTATTACTTCAAACATTTTACTTTAAGCAGGTGCAGACTCTAGAGCTGCTTTTGCTTTTTCAACCAGAACTGAAAAGGTTGGCTTATCAAAGATTGCTATATCAGATAAAACTTTTCTATCGATTACAATCGAAGCTTTTT
>JBLILW010000162.1:0-6187 GCA_047638435.1 Urechidicola sp. | reverse complement strand
CCATAACGCTCTTTTAAGGTTCCAAGCTGCTGTTGCTTATCACTTGTTCTTTCGATTAAGGTTGATACTAGCTGATCGTTTAGTACGGCGGGGATGGATAGATAGTCCTGATACTTGCTACTGGGGATTTTTCTGATCTGTTCAGTAGCTGCTTCTAAAAGGCCGAGTTTTTGCTGCGCATTGATTAAGTCTTGATTAAGGTCGCGTAACTGACTGGACACCAAGCCAGTGACACCGGCGGCCTCGAGAAGTTTCTCCTTTTCACGATAACTTTGCAATGTGGTTTCTGACTTCTGTAATTTTTGACGAATATTGGCTAAGCCTTCGGTCAGCCCGCTATTGGCCTGTGCTGTTATCTCTAGTCTAGAATCCACCTGGTCGTTGATGAACATCTGTGCCATTTCATTTGCCAAAAGTGCGGCTAATTGATTGTCAGTTGCCTCGAAGCTAATGTTTGCCAATTGTGTTTTACGGACCGGTGATACGGTCATCATTGCGGTAAATTGATTCTCGACGCCTCGCAACAAAAGTTCTTTGGCAGATAATTCGCTGTTGATTGTATTATTTTGGAGTGGCATCGCGTCTAACCCGAACCAGACGGCGACCGAATCAGGCAACCAACTCAAAACTTTTTCGTTAAAGGAGCTCAGCGTTCCGCCAGCACTTTCTTCTTTGTCGGGCAAGAAGTATGGGTGACGCGTGAGATTAAGCTTGTCGATTACTTTTCTAGTTAATGATTTTGATTTGATTACTTCAAACTGCGTATTGAGGTATTCCCTAGACTGCTGGCCACCAGAGTAAACTTCCTCAATTGAGAGTATTTTCTTTGCTTCGGTTTCAATTAACAGGGTTGCAGTGGATTCATAGATGGGTTTCATCGAAAAAGCCACCAGCGTAGCAAGCACCATCGCGACAAACATCATCGCCAATATACTTTTCAGGTGACGGCGAATGACATTCCAGTATTCACGCAGGTCGATAACTTCTTCGTCGATCGAATCAAAGCTTTGTTGTGTATTATCAGGTTGATTTTTAGTCATGAGATTTAGAAAAAACTCCTTTCAACGCTAATTACATCGCCGGGTCGCACGAGTGTTTCTGGAACGACGTCACGGATCTCTCCTGACTCTCCACTGGTGATTGAGAGATCTTTCTTATTGGCGCGCGTATCAAAACCACCGGCGAGTGAGATAGACTTTTGCACCGTAATGCCGGGCTGATAAGCAAATGCACCCGGTTTTTTGACACGGCCATTGACGAAGAACTGGCGATATTGGATTATGGTGACGGTTACTTCTGGATTGATCAGATAGTCACCTTTTAAACCTAATATTATCTGGCTTTTAACTTCACTGACTGATTTTCCTTTCATGGACAGTGATCCGATAAAAGGATAGCTCATGACACCCAAAGAATCGACCTGGGCTTCTATTGACAGCTCGGGTTCATCGTAGACGACTATTTTGACTAAATCACCGGCCCCAAGAAGATAATCGGCCTTAACGACCGAACAAAGTGTCAGCATCAGTAATACTGACAAAAATACTATTTTTTTCATTTTTTTACTTCAAGGAACGGCTAATTAGAACGCTGTGGTTAAACCTACTGTTATAACATTTTTATCTGAAGAGTCACCAGCTACATCGGAGTCGACCTCAGTATTGTTCACGCCGGCTGTGAACTTGACAGACTGCGAGTAATGAAACTCGGCCGAGAGCGCAGCGGTAGTAATATTTTTGACAGTTTTAGAGGTGGGATTAACCGAAGTTTCTTTGGTATTACCGAGCGAAATTACTGTAACGATATAGTCTTTCCAGCCATAGCGCCATGTCAGATTGACCGACTGGTTTGTTAGATAACTAGCCGCTGTGGTCGATTCAGCGAAGTCGTTACTGGCCGTCAAATCAACCCTGTTGTAATCTTCGGGAGTCCAGGCCATGCTTACTTCCCAAGCATTCTCAGAATCATCTGAATTGGGATTTAGATCAAATTCTTTCTTTTGGCTACCCACATCAATGGTTAAGAGCGTCTGAGCAGATGCCTGCCATTCGATACCCACTAGTGCTCGTATCTGAGTGCTATCGAGTGTGTTTTTGGTGTCGTAATCGAAGGTCGAATAGCGTGCCGAGAGTCTAATGCGAGTATTGGGTGCCAGTGGAAAACTATTTAATCCAGAAATTTTGGTCTGGGCACGCTCTTTCGCATCGTTGACGGCTGAATTAGTGCTGTAGCTTTTATCTGTCAAATTAAACGATAGCAATAAATCAGCACCTTCAGCGTTATTTTCGCCGTAGTACCACTCACCATCTAATGTTTTGTCCTGATAAACGTCTGGTGCATTATTAGTAAGCAGTGTTGCGGATGTCCTAGCGTCGTGTAATTGCTTCACGCCAACATTAACGTCTATTAGTGATTTTTCACTAATTTGATAGTTATAACCGGCCGAAAGGGTACCGTCCTCAAAATTATCAGCTGAACTATCCCCATAAAATCCTGCAGTGGCATCAGCTGAGACTTTAAAAAAGCCCAGTGATTCGCTCTGCAGTATTTCCAGGTTAACGCCGGTGTTCAGGCTGGTTAAGCTAGAGCTCTTGGAGTTATTTTCCTGGCTATAGAGGTTGTCATCATTGCCAATACTGAGAGCGACATAAGGATAATAGATAACAGACCCTGAACGGATGCCTTCTGGTGCAAATACTTCTGCAACGGTTGGCATAGACACCGTTAGACTGGTGAGAAAGATTGCAATACCTGGTGTTTTGTATGATTTTTTAATATGCATTTTTATGTATAAATCCTTTAAATATAGTGATAAATATTGTCTTTAAGTCTAGCCACAAGGACCAATTATTCAAATACCAGAGATCATGTTCGATTCTTTTTTCCATTTTGTGCAAAGTGTCGGTTTCGCCGCGCCAACCGTTAATTTGTGCCCAGCCGGTGATGCCCGGTTTTACCTTGTGGCGTAACATGTAACCGTGAATATTCTTGCGGTACGCTTCATTATGCGAAACTGCATGGGGGCGTGGCCCGACGATTGACATGGAGCCGGCGAGTACGTTTAAAAATTGTGGTAGCTCGTCTAGTGATGTTTTCCTCAATATCGATCCTAATGGTGTGATTCGCTGATCATCCTGTTGGGCTTGTTTGACATCGTAACCTTCTGCCATGACTCGCATTGATCGAAATTTTAATACCGATATTTCCTTACCATCGAAGCCATAACGCTTTTGGTGGAATATTGCGGGGCCTGGTGAGGTTAGCTTGACAGCGAGCGCAATGAATAACATGGGGATTGCGATCAAGGCCATTATTAAGCTACCAATAACGAGGTCTTCGAGACGTTTTATGCGACTATTTGTACCCCAGAAAGGGGTGTCAAATACACCCAGGACAGGTAGGCCAGCGAAGTCATGCCAGCCACCTTTTGCAAGGTCGGTGAGGAAGAAATTGGGGACCATATAAACCGTAACCGTGGTATCACCAAAGTCATCGATAATGGTCATGATGCGCACCTGAGCTTCTAATGGCAATGCGATGAAGACTACATCAAATTTCCCCTGTTTGGCATCTTCCATCATTTGACTGTAGTCACCTATTGTCTCTTTCTCATTGTCCTCTCTGCCTGAGGCCTGGCGGTCGTCATAGCTGCCGATGAAGCTAAATCCAAGCCAGGGGTTTCCCTCCAAAACCTTTTTAACTTCATTGGCCAGTTTCCCCGTGCCAATTATCGTGGCCTTGGGCATCTGGCCTGATTGCATGATACGGGCGCTTAAAATTTTACGGGCGAAAAGGTGCCACATGCAGAGTGCTATCGGCACGGAGATGGCCCAGGATAAAATAACGAAACGAGAGTAAGTTGCGCTTTCCTTGAATACAAAGAGCGTCATGATAGCCGCCGAAACCACAACAAACCATAAAAGAGTGGTTACCGCGATTTCTCGCATTAGAGAGGCGTTGTAAAAGTTTAAGCGGGAATGCACTACCTCAGACAAAAGCAGGTAGAAGATAGCCGCACTGAATCCTATTAAAGGGTAATTCGCCTGCGAAACGCCATAGCTGGTCACTATCAGGTATAACAAGCCCCCGATCAAACACACATCGATTACTTTTAAAATGCTATTCATGACCCAGTATACTGCCTTATCTTGAAAATATACTATACTCCCTCAAATGATTGTCTTTGATTTAATCCCTTATCGAGGGTCAGTTGAGGGTAGAATTTCATTTTGTTATTTCTTTCAAGATAAAAAGAATGAGTTTACAGCTAGTAACCCATTTAAATTATGCGATTCTACGTCTCACCCAAGAAACAATCGTTAAAAATCACGAACTGCTCGCACTTTACGTGTGAAACTCTTATTGCCCCAGGCCGCATGAAGACCATTGTAGAAGTGTCTGTACCATGCGTACTTACTAGCAGACTCCGAGGAGCTCCAATAGTAGGCACTGTCAAAACCACCTAAATTATTTGGGTCAGTGGGACCAGTATTAACATTATTACCGTCTGAGTCGGCAAGCTTGTCCCACATCTCAAAAAGCTCATGTTTAGACGGCAAGAACCACCCAAGAACCCCGTTAATTTGAGTTTTTGCTACAGAAGCCGCTATAGATGACTCGGAGCATTTAGATAGAATTTCAAATGTATTTTGTCGTCCCGTGCCGATAGCTGTAGCGTCCGCACCCTTTATTGGTTTACCAAAACATCCCCACGCTACAGTTGGCGAGTCATGCGGTGCAGCTTCAAGGCCGTGTTTACCACCATCAGTAACATAAAAAACTATCCCTCCAGCAGGTCCGGTATCACCAATATCATAACTCGCTGTGTTTCCGGTCGAATAAGCGAGTTGAGTGATCGACGTCAACCCAATGATCGACGCTACCTTTAGAAAGTTTTTCATAAAATTTAGTCCGTTAGTAGAGCCTGAACAGAACTTTATATTTAGCACTTAATCAGACAGATGGATTTAATCTTACAGGTTGTGATTTATGTGGTCAACAGACTTGTCCAATATGTAATGAGCTTGATAGTTATTTCTATCTAGCCCATGATTTTTTTATGCATTTTACAGACGCTAAACATCATCGAAGACTTTTAAAATCCTCTCTACGGCTACTGCATGATTGAGGATAAAATTCGAAGTCACCCGTTTATCCTTAAAAGCCTTAGTCAAACCTAAAGTTACGATAC
Source organism: Urechidicola sp. (assembly GCA_047638435.1). Taxonomy (GTDB): domain Bacteria; phylum Pseudomonadota; class Gammaproteobacteria. The sequence goes on along the minus strand of JBLILW010000162.1, from coordinate 996 downwards.
TTCTTTAGCAGTCCCTAGTGGCTATAATTGAAACTCTGAATTTTGTCTGCTTTATGGGTGGAAAATAAAAAATTCATAGACCAAATTGTGTGAGCAAGTGGCTTTATGAAAGGCAGTGAGTTGAGTATTTTAAGGTTGTGGATAAATAACAAAAAAATGCTTTAGTAACCGATGATTATTAATTTATTTAGTTGTTTAATCTAGTGAATGTATTGATGGAGCCTCATATTTATACTCATTTAAAATGGCCCATTACAATTTGGTTGTAACGTATTCTCAAGATTAAAAAATACCTGATATGTCAACACTATTATTTTTCTAAGATTGGTTTTGGAGGGTAAAAAAAAGCCACTTGGGTAAGTGGCTTTTTTTATGGCAATATGGTGGCAACACCGGGATTCGAACCTGGGACCCCATCATTATGAGTGATGTGCTCTAACCAACTGAGCTATGTTGCCGTTTTGTTGACTGCTGTAGTCAACCGATCAGCTAAATCTTGCTTAGCCAATCGAAGGATCGCGATTTTCCCTTGAAGACTGGCTGCTGTCAATAGGGTATTTGCTCTTGTTTATACATTAAATCGAAAGTGGATGACATCGGCTTCTTTCATGATGTATTCCTTCCCTTCTAGCCGCCATTTACCGGCATCTTTTGCGCCTTGCTCGCCTTTACCTGTGATGAAATCGTCAAAGGCTATGACTTCAGCGCGGATGAAACCTTTTTCGAAGTCGGTGTGGATGACGGCGGCGGCTTTGGGCGCGGTGTCTCCGACTCGGATTGTCCAGGCTCGTACTTCCTGTACACCTGCGGTGAAGTAGGTTTGTAGATTGAGGAGGCGATAGCCTGCGTGAATGACGCGGTCCAGGCCGGGCTCAGTGAGGCCAAGTTCTTTTAGGAAGTCTTCGGCTTCTTCTGCGTCTAGTTCGGCAATGTCGGCTTCTATCGAAGCGCAGACTGGGACGACTACGGCGCCTTCTGATTCAGCGAATTTAACGA
>JBLILW010000161.1:0-6198 GCA_047638435.1 Urechidicola sp. | reverse complement strand
CCTAAACCACCCACTAATTTTTGTAAAGAAAAGTGATCTTTTTTGATCGAGATGGGAATGAGGACAGTTTAATGTATCGGTCTAACAATGACGGCAAAATAATGCGAAGAGCCCATTTCAGATACTGCTTAGAGGGACTGTTAATTTGAGTATTCTGGGCTTCTTAGTTTGAATGGTAACTATCTATAAGCCTACATGACAACACTTTTAGCACCTTCTTGTAAATATGCTCAACACGAATGGGATCAGTGATGCAGCAACCGCTATAGACACTGATGTGCGGAAAGCGTCGAGAAATCGAGCCATGCATATCAGTCAGTAAAATTGGTTCTTTCTTCCAAGTGACCTAGTTTGCAGAGAGCATCATGCTCAAGGGGCTGGAAGCATTGTAAAAGGGGTAAGTGAAGCTTAATCTACCGCTTTGAGGTCGTCCCAAGATACTTGTGGCACCCCGAGTTTAGACTGCGGGACTAAATCGATATACCGGCCGCATAACCCGATGACCAGGCCCACTGGAAATTGAAACCGCCGAGATGACCGGTAACGTCGACGACCTCACCGATAAAATAGAGTTGATTTACTTTATTACTCATCATCGTCTTAGATGATAATTCGCTGGTGTCTAGGCCTCCCAGTGTCACTTCGGCAGTGCGGTAACCTTCGGTTCCGGCTGGCTTTAGTTGCCAGGCGTTCAAGTTTTTTGCAATGGTATTTAACAAAAGATCGTTCATTTGAGCGATTGGCATTTCCGCTTTATCAATCCACCAGAGTTGCTCCAGTTCCAATACGAGCTTTCTGGGTAATTGTTGGGCGAGAATGTTACGCAGTAATAGTTTTGGCTGGTTCTGTTTTTCATCTTGCAGGTACTCAAGGGCATTGAGCGTTGGGAGAATATCGATACTGATAGATTTACCTTCGTGCCAATAGCTCGATATTTGTAAGATAGCTGGTCCACTCAGACCGCGATGTGAAAAAAGGATGTTTTCGTTAAAGTTTTGATTATCAACTGTAACATTCGCGGGCACTGAGTTACCGGATAATTTTTCGGATAATATTTTAAAACCATCTGTAAAGGTAAATGGCACCAAACCGGCCCGTAACGGAAATACGAGATGATCAAATTGTTTAGCGATTTGATAACCGAAATCTGACCCGCCAAGTGATGGGATCGACAGGCCACCAGTTGCCACTACCAGGGAATTACATGTTAACGAAACGGGTTGCTTATCGATTGAGCCGGTTAGTTTAAAATGAGAGGTTTTTTTCACAGTGGTAATGTTGGCCAGTGTTTTGATAGTGACATTGGTGGACTCGCATTCATTTAGTAAGGCGTTCAGAATGTCTTTTGACGAGTTGTCGCAAAACAGTTGACCGAGAGTTTTTTCGTGATAGGCAATTTGATGACGATTGACCAGTTCGATAAAATCCCATTGTGTGTATCGACTAATCGCTGATTTACAGAAGTGTGGGTTGTTCGAGATGAAGTTGTCTGGCTCTGCATAGAGGTTGGTGAAGTTGCAGCGCCCACCACCAGACATTAGTATTTTTTTGCCGACCTTGTTCGATTTTTCTAACACTAGCACACGCTTGCCTCGCTTACCTGCGGTAAGCGCGCACATTAATCCGGCGGCTCCAGCGCCTAATACGATGACATCCCAAACTTGTTTCAATTAGTTCCACTCACGATAATAACTTGTTACCTAATTTTATCGGTTGTATTGAAATAATGCTCGTATCATTCAAGTTAAGATTGCTATTTAACTATCGATTCGGGCTATTAAAAAAAACTTAGCGCTATGATTTATAGCTAGACAATAGAGGTTCAGTTAATAATCTGGTGTTACGAATTCGTCTCGCCAGCGCAGGGTTGTCTATCATTACCTGAAAATGCCACTAGCACAGCAGCTAACCTTTATTGAAGGCTGCTATTCCCGCCAATTGTACGGTGATGAGAGGGCGTCAGGGCTTGTTTTAGCAATTTCAATGTGTATGATTCTAACCATCAAGATAAAGGCTTTTGAAGCGCTGCCTTGGCACTAGACACTTGTTTGAATTTTTTCTAAAACAGGTATTTATTATCACATCGCTTTATAGGCGCTAAACTATGTCTGATCAGAAATCATCGAACCAAAAAACACCGAGTCATAAGCCTCTTCATCAAAAAAACGTAGGGCAATCCACACTCAGTATCTGGGGTGGAGAGCAAGAACATGAACTTTACGAACGCGCAACCCAGGTGCCTGTGGTGCATAGTGTTTCTTATACTTATAAAGATATTGATACCTGGCAGAATGTTGCTTTGGAAAAAGAAGCGGGTCATATCTATTCGCGTAATACTAATCCTACTGTTAGAGCTTTTGAAGATAAAGTTAAAGAGTTAGAAGGCGCAGAAGCTGCCACTAGTTTTTCATCTGGAATGGCCGCTATCAGTAATGTACTCGGTACTTTTTTAAAGCCGGGTGATCGGGTTGTTTCGATCAAAGACAGTTACGGTGGTACCAATAAAATATTTAACGATTTTCTACCGCCGCTGAATATCGACGTCACGCTTTGCAATACCGTCGACTATGCAGCAATCGAAGCAGAGATCGACAAAGGCTGCACAATTCTCTATCTTGAGACACCGACTAATCCAACAATCAAAATCATGGACATTAAACGTCTGGCTGCCGCTGCAAAAAAGGTGGGTGCGCTGGTGGTTGTTGATAACACCTTTGCAACGCCGATCAATCAGAATCCATTGGCACTTGGAGCGGATATTGTTTTGCATTCGGCGTCAAAATATCTTGGTGGACACGCTGATGCGCTCGGTGGTGTAATTTGTGGTAGCAAGGTTCTGGTAAAGCAGGTTTATCATTATCGTGAAATTAACGGTGCGACACTTTCTCCGATGGATGCCTACAGCTTCATTCGCGGTATGAAAACCCTAAAGCTGCGTGTCGAAAGACAAAACGACAATGCCATGACAATGGCTCGCTGGCTCGAGAAACATTCGATGATCGAGCAGGTCAACTATCCTGGCCTTGAATCGCATGCAAATCATGACGTTGCCAAAAGCCAAATGCGGGGATACGGTGGCATGTTGAGTTTTTCGGTCAAAGGTGGGCTTGATGCCATTAAGATATTTTTACCCAAACTTAAATATGCCCATATGGCGGCAAACCTGGGTTGCGTTGAAACCGTCGTTGGCCCGCCAGTGACCACTAGTCACGTTGAATGTAGTGCCGAGGAACGTGCCGCCGCAGGCATTCCTGAAGGTCTAGTCAGGTATTCGGCGGGAATAGAAGATATTGAAGACCTGATTGCAGATATGGAGCAGGCGCTCTCATATTTGAGCTAAAGCACTTTAAACTACTAGCCCCAAAATAGATGTCATTCAATATCGTTTGAAAATATTTGAACCGGCCACTTTGTCTGTGTGAAATGTGGGCTGGATTCGACACTCTTTGGCAGTTGATACGACAGACCCTTTCGCCGGATTCTATTTGCCATGATTAACCAATAACTTTCAATTTAGCTCAAGCCGAACTGCAGTCTGAGGTTCATAATATTGTTGCCTGGCTTATAATCAAAAAGTTATTATTGATTTTTACTGTAAAAAGTTAGGGTTGTGCAAATGTTTGGTCGCCTTCTATCTGTTGTTTCGATAATTTTTCTGCTGGCAGCTTGTGGCGCCAAACGTTTTGATAATTATGCCGAACAGATTGATAGTTATGATCAGTTTGCCTATGTGATCGATCATGGTATTCATACTGCAGTGGTGGTCGATGCGAAGCCACTGTCAGCCAAGCTAGGGCTGAGTGATACCATATTTGGTCGGTTTAAATATATCGAAATTGGTCGTGGTGATGCGGGGTTTTATCAGGTTGAGGAAGAGACTGTCTCAGTTACTCTGAAAGCACTTTTTTTGTCGACGCCTGCGGTATTGCACCTGAGTGCCTACAACAAGTTACCGGTTAAAAAATTCCCTTTGAGTAAAACAGTAGAGATAAAGTTGTCTCAATCCGCGATGGAAAAGTTACTCGATGCGATTGTTAGCGATTTCAGTTTAGATCAAGGTCGGGCGATTGAGTTGGCGCCCGGACGAGATAAAGATAGCCGGTTTTTCCAGTCTAAAGGCAGTTATCATTTATTCTATACCTGTAATAACTGGACCGCTGATGTGATTGAGCAGGCGGATTATCCGATCAATCATCGCTGGAGTTTTTTCTCTGACTCAGTCATGGATCAATTGGACGATGTGCAATATTATTTGAACCCTTTGCTGAAAAGGCCGAAAAGTGAGGAGCCAGTTGAGCGGTAGCCAACCACCGAGAAAACTTCGGTAAAAAAGCAATGACTGAAAAGTTGATAGCCGATCTTTTCAGTTAAATGGAAATGAGTAGGCTCCTGGGTAACGGCTAAACCACTTTTTAGGGCCGTTATTTCAATTATACTTTTAAAAAGCGTTTAGGGTGATTTAATCATGGCTTTATTGATTGATATTAAGCAATCCGACTGGATGACCGATGAGCACCTGCGGGATGTTTTATTGCCAATGTATCCATCGGGTGATATACGCTGCGGTCGGTCACCAGGCAATCTTGATGACATCAAAATGCTCGTGGTCAGCACCTATATTGAGGGGGAGGCTTTGCGTTATCCTAATTTGAAGCTAATCCAAAAAGCAGGGGCCGGTGTCGAATCGATTATTGCTGATTCGTCGATACCCGAATCAGTTCAAGTCGCTCGTCTGCGCTCCGACGTGCCAGCGGCTGAAATGGCCGAATATTGCTTGTCGGCAGTATTTCAGGAGCAGCGCCATTTTCGGCAATACCGAGATAATCAGGTGCTATCCACCTGGCAACCAATGGAACCAAAAGAGTCGAGCAAAACGACGGTGGCCATTTTAGGTCTGGGATTGATCGGCTGTATTACGGCTAACCGTTTTTTGGATAATCGATTTAAAGTCTCAGGATGGAGTCGTAGTCCCAAACAATTGGCGGGTGTTCGTTGCTATTCTGGAATGGATCAACTGCCCGAGCTGTTGGCGGAAGCTGATTACGTGATTTCTATATTGCCCTCTACGCCAGAAACCATTGGTTTATTTGATCAACAGCGTTTCAGTGAGATGAAAAAAAGCGCCGTTCTCATTAATGTTGGAAGAGGGGATTTAGTTAACGAGGTTGACCTAGTGCAAGCACTGGATAACGCAGAGTTATTTCATGCCATTCTGGATGTGATGCAAGTTGAACCATTGCTAAAATCGAGCCCAATGTGGCAACATGCTAGCATCACAATAACGCCTCATGTTTCTGGCTGGCATTTAGGTGACGCTATTTATGATATAGCAGAGAATTTTCGAAAACTTGAAAAAGAGCAACCATTGTTACACTTGGTTGATCGGCAGTTGGGTTATTAAATTGATAACTATGAATCAAGTAAGCAAAGTTCTATTAACTCGACTATAAAAGGGCTATTAATTTATACAGGGAGAAGCAGATGGTAGGTGTAGACGAAATGAGCGTTCAGAAGTTATTACAGCGATTCGAACACGATATTATCGGTGTGAATCAAAAGCATATTAGTGACGTGGCGGGTGATATTGGAAGCGAGGAATTATTGCAAATAGGGTCCAAAATTGCGAGCTGTCGTGCCCAATATTTAAAATTGGGGCTAGACATGAGTCGTGTTGACGATAGTGATATTTCTGAGGCTATGATCGATCAAATTAGAAGTCAGCGTATGCGTTATGATGAATTGATGCTGATTTTCGCCGCATTACGTCATGCGCTGAAGCGAGGTTATATCGTTGTTAAAGAGAGCGGAGAACAAACAGTTAAATAGTGCTGTGACAGATCTAAAGCCCTGCCGCAGCATTTATGTTCAGGACGAACGTGTCGTTATTTGCTCCTTGGCAATCGCTCCTGCATCGCTCTAATTAGTTACATCCATGTAACGATACTTCCGCAATCCATGGTGGGCGTATGTCACAACCGCATTAGGCCCCGAGGTGGGCTTGTAGTAGAATACCAAAAGTAGGCACCAAGAGGCGACGCAGGAGCCGTTATCAAGGATACGCAGGAGTGACTTTTCGATTGCTACCGATCGAACTGAGATAACCAACCGAGAAGTGCTTTGTGATATCGAGTAATACCTTTGTAATCCATTAATTCAGGATGCAACGTTTTTATTACTCGGTGCATGCGTTGAGCCCAA
>JBLILW010000160.1:0-6224 GCA_047638435.1 Urechidicola sp. | reverse complement strand
GAAAGCGCAGCCAGAAACATCGTGCATCTTATGGATTGGCTATCGGTGAAAGCCAAAGGGGTGTTAAGGCCCACCGACAATACTTGGACGGTGGCAAAATAGAAATTCAGACGGTTAAAGTATAAAAAAGCGGAAAGGTGACTCACCTTTCCGCTTTTTTGTCCCTGCAAAAAGTGTTTCCGCAACTTTTTTCGTTACCCAAGCCATTAGTCGCTGTAAATGCAGTAACGAGTGTTTAGAAAGTGACGTGGTATATCAGCACATCAGCAGCCCCCAGTCTAATTTAGGCTGGGAGCTTGTGTATTTTGCTAATGTCGAATGTATAAATCATGTGGTTTGGCGATAAAGCTGTCCGCAGTCGTTAAGGTTGGTAAACAAATATCGAAGACGGCGAAACACCATAATGTTTTTTATAAGTTTTAGAAAAGTAAGCCAAACTATCAAATCCTACCGCGTAGGCCACTTCGCTGACATTTAATTGTTGGTCTTCAAGCAATAATTTAGCTTGCTGAATACGCAGCAAGTTTATATACGCAGCAGTAGATAGGTTCGTTAGTTGTTTGCATTTACGCCGTAAGGTCTCTTTGCTCATAAACATGAGCTCGGCGAGTTGTTCGATAGAAAACTGACTGTTCCCAATGTTTTCGAAAATATGTAGGTGCAATTTATTTGTGAAATCATCCTTATTTGTAGGCAATTGACTCAGTTCGTTTGATAATTCTGGTGTACTTATTGCTCTATCTTTGTAGTTCTTCAATAGCACATTGATACGCATAACTAACTCTGAAGTGTCAAATGGCTTTGTCAGGTAATCATCTGCACCTCGTGAAAAACCTGCAACGACATCTCTTTTTGTTGTTTGTGCAGATAACAATAAAATAGGAATGCTAGTGGTTTCAGAGTGTGCTTTTAATTTTTCAGTTAATTTTAAGCCAGACATTCCAGGCATAGTCACATCTGAAATAATAATATCGGGTAAGTACTTCAAAGCGAAAGCAAAGCCCTGCTCACCATTTGCTGCTTCTAATATTTGATAGTTTACAGACAAACACTGAGAAATAAATTGCCGTAAATCAGAATTATCATCGACAACTAATACCGTTGCTTGATCCAGGTTTATGTCGTAATCAGGAATTGTTGTTTGCTTGGCAGTATCGGGTAAATAAATAGGTTCTAAGAGCTGTTCTGGGGTGAAATGTGCCGTGCCGGGTCGAAACCACAACGTAAATTGACAACCCTCATTTAATATCGTGACCAGCTCGACTTCACCATGATGCAACTCAGTTATCTCTTTGACCAAGTTTAAGCCAATTCCTGATCCTTGCTCAATCCCGCTCTGTGATGATTCTGCTTGATAAAAACGCTCAAAAACTTTGCCTCTGACGTCTTCTGATAAGCCAATTCCATCGTCAGACACCTTAATCCCCACTTTATTATCTTGGCAAACAAGCTCGATAGTAATGTGGGCGTGGGAGCCGCTATACTTGATAGCATTGGAGAGCATATTCGATACACATTTATCAAGTTGGTCTTGATCACAGTACAACAGGCGCGGGTTTTCACAATTTATACAGCTAATTGTTTGTTGATGTTGTTCCGCCCATGGTTTGAATCGTTCCGAGTTAGTCCTTAATAGTTGCGCGATATCATATTCACCAATTCGTAAAGATAGTGTCCCAATCTCTAGCCGGTTCATGTCTAATACTTGGCTAACTAGGGCTAACATTTTTTTTGCATTATTTAGCGCAGTTAATGTCAGATCACGAGCTCCTTTGTCGATACTTTTTTGATGATTTTTAATCACTTCTTGAAGAGGACCAATGGTTAAGGTTAAAGGTGTCCTAAATTCGTGAGAAACATTAGCAAAAAACCGATCTTTAAGAATTTGTTGTTGCTTTAACTCAGCCACCTTTTGGTTAATTTCATTGGTGCGTAGCTCAACTTTAGATTCGAGCTCTATATTTCGCTGCTTAAGTTGTTTGTTGTGTCTTTTTTGGCCGATTTTGATACTAAGCACAATCAATAAAATCAATAAAACACCATAACAAAGCCAAGCCAATAAACTCAGGTACCAAGGGTAGGCCACTGCAAATACATATTGAGCCGCAGATATCCGTCCCCACGCATCTTTGGCTTCGACGGCAAAGGTATAATCGCCACCGGCTAATAAGGGAAAGTCTTTGCTAGGCTCATGTGACCAGGATGTCCAGTTGGCATGTCCTTGACCACTTATTTTAGTGCGATATTCTGTTTTCCTTTGAGTCGAATAGTCAGGAAGCGCGTAACCAATGCGAATGGAGTTATTTTCATGGGGGATAGCTTCTGTTTGCAGCGCCATTGAAAATCGATTATCAGTGTCGATATTTTTAATATAACGGATATTAACGTGAGTGGCCGCAGGCACCTTTTCGATAACCCGTTCTGACATTCTATAAACACTGCCATTGGCGACGCCAAACCAAATGGCTTGGTCAAAAAAGGCTAAGCCTCGAGTTCCAGAATTATTATAAGGTCTGAATATATTTTCTTGCGACACTAACTGCCCATCGTCATCCGGATAAATAACGCCGGTGTCCTTGCCTGCATGATACCAAAGCCGCCCATTATGATCGCTTAAGACTTTGAAAATATCTTTGTTTTCAGTGCGCAATGCGCTGGGTAAAAATTGGGCTGGGGTAAACGCTTGTTTTGCATCGTGTTGAAAGGTATAAACACCATTTCTGGTGCCAATCAACACGTTATTATCATACATAAAAGGTAATATGTGTTCATTGCCTAAAGGCGAATTTTGCTGGTGATAGTGCGTTAGGCTATTTATCTCACCGCTTTTAGTGATCCCCGATACCCGATAAAGATCCCGTTGTTCGGTTGACACCCATACTGCATATTCATCTTTAAGAAGCGGCTCAATCGTCAGATATTCAGTGCCACTTTTATCTTCCAATATGCGGGTTTCTTGCCATTGTAGATTGTTTTTTTCTAGGCGAGATAAATGATTGCCGATAGATACAAACGCTGTATTTTTAGCCGCTACAACGTCTAAATCTGAAACGAAATCCGCGGTAGTAATGCGTTTGGGATTGGCAGGAAAACTGTTGATTGTGTTGGTGTCGAAGTCAAAGGTGTAGACGCCCTGGTCGGTTCCAACTAAAAGTTCGTTGCTAAGATGCACAATGTCTAAAACAACGTAGTCGAATTCAGGGACTTTTTTAAATACCGGTGCATAAAATGATTCTTTAGGGTAGGTCAGTTTATAAAAGCCGGTTCCAGAAAAAAATATATTTCCATCAATATTAAATATATTTTCAAAATCTAAGGTACCGGTGTCACTACGGTACTGACTGCGCAAGTGAGGGGGTTGGAATACACTAATATTGGGTAGGCCAGCCAGCCATATATTATTTTGTCTGTCCTGAAATATAGCGTAAGTGGTCGCTAGGCCTAAGCCATCATTTTGTCGAAAATGTCGCAACAGCTCGAAGTGTTCAGAGAAAACAACCAGACCACCGGTCGTTGAGTTAAGGTAGTAATAACCATCCTTCCCTTGAATACCGCTATTGAATGCATTTAGCGGTAAATCCTTAGGGTTAACGACCTGAATGAAATTATTATCTTCTAAGCGATAAATTCCATTCATATTGGTGACCATGACCAAGTGATTGTCAGCGTTTAAAAATAAAGATTTGATACGCAAGTTTGTTGGGAAAACCCACGGTTTTTCTAACACACTTGGCGTGTTGTTTTCATTTAGGATTTGATAAAATTTTTGGCTGTCATTGATTAACAGTTGGCCGTTAATGTTAAACACCCTTGAACCTCGAGGGTTAAAACCATTCATTTTTTTGATTACATTGCCATCCCATACAAATACACCCTCATCGGTGCTGTAAGTGACCATTTCAGAATTACTATTAACACTGCGGGTTTGACCAAATTTAGCGAGCAAATGAGAAGTGGGGATTACTGTGAAGCTAAATTCACCACTTGGGGATTTCACAAAATACCCAAGTTCACCCACCGCGCCGGCATATATATGACCATCTTTCCAGACAGATAAAGATCGCACGCGGGTATTGTTCGGCGAGCTGGCATGTTGCCAGTTTTCACCATCCCAGGCAGTTAAGCCATTTGCCGTGGCAAATACCATTTGGCCGTCAGCAAGTTGATCAATCCACCAAACCTGATTGCCACTTTTATGCTCGTCCATAGAGTAAACGGTAGCAATGGGCTCACCGATATGGCGATACTCGTTGGCAAGAAGGTTTGCACTTGAGAGGTCGAATAAAACTGTTGTCAACAATACGATAATACGAGCTAGTGAAACGTTATTCATACTGGTGTAAATACTACAATTTTCCATTTGAGTTGTTTCACCCTCTCACATTGCTGTGTAACTTGCTATTAATATACCTATTTCAAGCTGATGAATTAGTCTAATAAACTGCCTTAACTGTGACATGAAGTGCAGGCTACTTGCTCTGGGGTGAGTTTCAATTACGATGCGGTCAGGGGTATTTAATTTACACTTTTAGTGAAGGTTGACCGAAAAGTGCAAACATCTGTGGGATACGGACAAACTTTACTTTTACAAAAGAGTTAATTTAAATAGAGAAATATTAATTCCGTCAATACCTATATCATAAATAATTGAGATTATAATGTTTAAAAGGAAGCGAGCATCTAAGTTGGCTATTTGTATTAGAAAGACATCCAGTTCTACTTTTCAAAAATCACGTCACGCTCTTTTGGCTACAATTATTATGTCTGGTGTGGGGGTTGTCGGTTCTGCTTCAGCGGAGGAATTTGTTGAGCGAAGCGGTAACTTTGCAATTCCGATGCCTACTCCTCAGTGTGATGGTGTCGGCGATTTCTTTGAGGATTTTGCGGACTTAATAGTTGACGGTGTTGAATATCTTGGCGAAAAAGCCATCAACACCGCACTCGGACTTACCACACTATTACTCGAAGGAAATCCGGACGCGCTTATCGATGAAGTCAATCAGACTTTTACTGATGCCGCTTCGGCTGCCGCAACCTTGTCAAAATACACCCCTCTTGCTCTAATAAGCGTCATAATTGATGTACTGCCAGAGGGCAGTGTGACGACGTTTCTAAAAAGAGGTGCTGAATTCGAGGAAAGTTTAAGGGCGGCGGTAGCCAGTGGGATCGTGAGTGGTCTCAACCCTATAACGCTGGCTGACACGGCCATTAACGACCTTGATGAGATTGGTGGAGACCTGCTTAAAGTACTGGTTAACTTAGATGATCCCTTGTCGGCAGGTAATGAGTTTTTAAAGCTCAACCAGAAATGGAACGCGGCCGGTGCTTTGACCTATATGTTTACCGAACAAGACCCTATCACAGGCATGAAAAAAGCGCTGAATGCTATGCATAGGCAGATTGAGTTGGTGACCACTTACGCCGGCCCCAATAGCAAAGTAGCCTCTGCCCTTTTGAGCCATAGCATGCAAGAAAGTAAAAAGTTTATTGATGCCTTGCCAGAAGGCGAAGATAAAAAAATAGCTGCATTATTTGCGGCTACTTTTGCGGTCACCTTTAAAACCCAATTGAGTGACCCAAATTTTAAGTTCAGAAATTCGGTTTCGCGCCACCCACTGTATAGTGCCGAGCTGAGAAACGTCAATACCCAGTGGCTGGGTGATGACCATAATTCCGGCGGAAAATACGATTGGGGATTCAGACACCCGGTTGTTGAAGACAAACCAGGCTGTATTAGCCTTGGGGACAATGCTTATCCAAATAGAAGCGACCCAAAACGCCTTAATGCTATATGTAATGTAGAAGAAGGCCGAAATAAATGGTGGGCCCGGCCCGTGGATTACAAATTGGTCTGGGGTGACAACTGCAGTGGCGCAACCCACGACCGCTCTGTATGGCAGCCGGTCTGTCCCGACGGATATACTGGAGTGGGATTTGTTGCCTGGGGTGGTTCATGGCAAAAACCCTTACCCAATAGAATAGCCTGTTTGAAAACCGATCCAGACCTGCTCGGTGTCACCAGCGGTTATGCCGCAGGCTTGGAGTGGGTGGCAACTGATCAAAATTCTGGTGCAAAATATGACGGAACTTTTTATAACAGAAACTTTCTCGGTATGCAGTTGATGCACGCTGTGCCAAAAATGTTAGGCCCGAACAGCACTGAATATAAGCAATGGAATGTGCCCGTTCCTGTTGCAGGTCAAGCACCGAGTTATAACAAGGCT
>JBLILW010000159.1:0-6274 GCA_047638435.1 Urechidicola sp. | reverse complement strand
TCAGGACCAGTGGGTGATATACCAAGTGTCACAACATGCCCCTTTGACGCCAGATCGAGTGCAAGCGAAGCACTTTTATTGAAGCTTGTTATATCGTTAATCAAGTGATCAGACGGGGTCACGAACATCACCGCATCATCATCTTGATCTGCAAGATGCAGGGCAGCCATCGTCAGAGCAGGCGCCGTATTACGACCGCATGGCTCAAGTAGTATTGATGCATTATCAATTCCCGATTGACGAAAGTGTTCGGCAACAAAAAAACGATTTTCCTGATTACAGATGACTAAAGGTTTTTGTAGCAACTCACTTGAGGCAATGCTTTCCATACGCTCAAGTGTTAAGTCCAATAGTGAGGCCCCACTCATTAGACGAAGAAACTGCTTGGGGTGACTACTTCTGGATAGTGGCCATAACCGTGTGCCTGACCCTCCAGCGAGTATTACGGGTTGAATGTTCATCGGTTGAAACTCCATTATGATGTCATTTGGTAAAACAATAACCTGCAGATAATACTAGCTAAAAATAAGCAAACACATAACCCAGCGCTGTGAAATATATCAGGTTTAGATTAACAACTACATAACGAAAAGAAATCACATGACGATACGTGATCTGGTTAACATACTGCTATTTTTATATGCATCAACGTAAGCGATTGTGGACAACATAGCGGGGTAGTCACAGTTGATGACTGGGCTACTACGATTGTTTAACAGGATGATTGCAATACATCATGACATTACACCACTGGCGAAAGTAAATTACAGCCAAACTTATTTGACTTTGCCGTTTTTTGAACATCCTTGGCCGATACAGATAAACCAAACTGAAACAATGGTACGACGTCAGAATCAGTACCAATTTGTTCAACTAGAGACACCCCAAGGCAGCCTTAATGACAAACGAATGCCGCCTAAACAGTGCATCGGAAATGACGACCCAGAACCGGCGTTAGACAATAACTCAATTACTCCCCAATTTTGAAAACCGCCTGAGGGTGTGTTAAATATTTTAATCAAATCTGACACAAAGTTTTTAAAGCCCTCAAGGACAGATTACTTAGCTTGTTTCAAGATTTATTTTAGCCTTCAGGCGCAACACATTTATAAACAACAAACGACTGATTCCCTTCTTCAATAACGGTTAATGGCACAATGGTGTCACCACCCATGTTTGCAGCGCTATTGCGAGCAATACTGGCGAGTTCCTTGGTTAATGTTTCGATAGGCCTAGAAATGCCTAAGGCCTTTGCGGTAACGGAAACGTTTGACTTCCCCAACTTTTTACAAGTCGAGACTTCTTCTGGTGCTAACACACGAACTTTTTCACCATTCTCAGATAATTTGACGGTGGCACAACCAGTCACGAATAGACTGCCCAAAGTGAGTGCGACCAAAAGATGCTTGGATATCATTTAAATTTCCTCATTATTTTTGACATAGATACATTGCTGAGATGGATTAACTCAATTATAAACATTGTTTTTTTGAATACAAATGAGCCCAAAAGGCTCCTAGCATGGAACCATAGACAAATTAATAGTTTGTTTTAATGTCCATCATTCGACTTGAAATGCGTACATCCTTGTCAAAAAAGGTATCAAACACAGTCGCATAAGCGAGCACAGCTTGAACGTAGTTTCGCGTTTCCTTGTAAGGCACTATTGCCACCCATAAATCGGCGGGCATTGTTTTGGTTGAAGGTAGCCATCGCTTTACATTTGACGGCCCAGCATTATATGCAGCGGCTGCCAATGACGCGTTATTGCCAAATCGGTTTAAAACAGTTCGAAAATACTGCGTCCCCAAATTAATGTTATTTCCGATTTTAAGAATATCGGTTTGCCTGGGCTCTTTTAACCCTAAACCCTTCGCAACATAGCGGGCAGTAGCGGGCATCAATTGCATTAACCCAAGTGCGCCAACTCTTGATTTTGCCTTAGGGTCATAGAGGCTTTCACGCCGCATAACGCCATAAATGATTGAAGGATCGAGCTGCTTGGCCATCGCTTGCGTCATTACTTTTTCGCGATAAGGCATCGGGAAACGTAAATTATAATCGCTGCGGTGGGGCGTTCTGGCAACAGTTCTTATAGCCCTATCATGCCACTTCCAGCTAGATGCCAAAGCGGCAGCCTGTTTGATTGCGGGTGAATCTAAATGCCTAAGTGCTTTAAACCATTCTCGGTTAGCGTCGGTGACTCGATTGAGGAAAAATAGCTCCCGGGCACGCAGCATGTGTTTGTTTTCACGAAGTAAAGTCACCTCATCCAGACCTGGGAGTTCGTTCGCACTCTCTTGTATAATTTTATAAGGTTGCTTTAGTTTATCTGCTGCCAAAAAACCATAGTAAGTTGGTTTTTTAGCCAGACTCGAGAATATAGGTGCTGAGCTTGCCTGATCGCCAATCGTTTCGGTTGCACGCGCCAACCAATATTGCCACTCATTTTCTTCATACAAATGTTTCGGCATTTGGCTAATAGTCGTTACCAGCCCAGTCCAGTTCTGATGCTTAAGATGAATTCTGGCTAGAAGCAAGAAAACCTGATCATTTTTCAATTCAACGGGCAAGTCGTCCAACAATTCGCCAGCAATTGCTAACTTTTGATGAGCTGATGACAAAGCTATGCGTTGCGTTATTAAATCTCGTTGTTGTTGGGAAAAGTTAAATTTTGGCGCCATATCGAGCCAGAACTGCCTGGCAATTGTGCTATTTTTACGGGTTAGTCGAATAATGCTATTCGTTATTATTTTTCGATTAATGTCTGAATTGTTAGCATTTCCCAGATCTCTGAGGGCTTTTTCTGGGCGCTGGTGTGCTTCATACCATTGGTTTACCAATTGTTGACCGGCTTTATCTAATTTATCACCCAAGTACTTAGCTAGCGCAGGCTTTCTTGCTTTGAATGCTTTTTCGATCCGCAACCAGATCACTTTATTGGGTTCGGTATGATGACTGAGAAAATACTTAAAGGGCTGATTGCATTCATTGGGTTGGGAGTACCCACGTAGCCAAATTTTTTGGATATCTTGCTCGATGTTATCCAACTTTCCAAGTTTTAATCGCGCTTGGAATGCTATACATTTCAAGCGTGTATAGTTTCGATTATCGAAAAACTGTAAGTAGTTTTGCCAATCCTGACGAGCCGCTAATACTGATAACCACTGACCTCGTAATGCAAACGCGAAAGGGTAGTCTTTATATTCGTCAAGAAAGGCTTTAACTTCACCCACTTTTGCCCGCTCAAGCCTTTTTACAAAATGGTCATATTCGAGATACGGTTTTACTGAATAACCATCCAATTGCGTTAATAAATCAGCAAAGTGGCCCATCTCGTTGTTGCTTAGAGCGGTTGAAGCATCTTTAAATAGTTCACGCTGAAGTTCGATGCTCGCTTCAATATGACTAGTGACGAATAGAGCGCAAAACAGAACAAAGCATCGAGAGATACTCACACAGTATTTGGGACTTGGTAATTTACTATTCAAGTTAAATTTTTAATTTCATAGTCTTACGATAGATTCTAGAAGTAATACATGAGATTTGCAAGCAAGTAGAACCGGTATCGATCAAACGTGACTAGCCTTCATAACCTGATCAAAAACCTGACTACTTAAAGCATTCATTCTTTTGATATTTTCTTGCGGAAGATCATCGATCGTGGGGAAATTTTCAATAGCTAGCTCAAGACTCGACTCACGAAGAATGTGGAAAATGGGATAAGGTGAGCGGTTCGTCCAGTTCTCTCGGTCATCAATTTGGGTATCGGCAAATTGATACTGGGGATGAAAGCTAGCAACTTGAAAAACGCCAGACCAGCCATACTGTTCTAACATGTCATCGATAATGTCCAACGTTTGATTAAACAATTCAAAATCCGATAACTGTTGATGAACTATTACCAATGTTGTTTCTATCTCAGGGGTTTCATCTAGCCATTTGAATTCCTCATGCAGTTTTAACATAAGGGCTTCTGTATCCTCGGTGTCCGAAACGGTGTAACGGATTTTATCTGCGTCGAATACACTTTTTGCAAATGGACAAAGCTGTAGCCCAATGACGGTGTGTTTCAGCCAATTCTTGACCGAAGAAATGATAGATGCTCTATCTGGCATAGTGGTTAACCTTAATTGCTTTAGCTGACTGGACACAAGCCGCTGATTGTACTTTACTATTTGAATCGAGTATCAGCATCTGACTGACAAAATGATTCTGATATCAATTTATTCCTTAAATTTCGATCAACTTGATCAAAAACAAACAATAACGATGGACATTCACACTATGCACGCAGAAGTCAGCAGGCTCGAAATCGAATTGAAAGTGGCGTTTGAGAATCACAAATAGACGAAAATATTCATCGGTTATTAGTTAACAAGTTCTAAAACTTAATTTTCTCTCAGTCGACTCTCATTTAATTGCAGCCATTGCAGGGCAATAATAGTCGCAGACGACTTAATGATGCCATCAGCTAACCACTGATAGGCTGTATCAACATCTTCCACTTCGACTCGAATGTCTTCATTTTCTTCGGCTAGTCCATGTATGCCACCAATGCCTTTGCTATCGACAATGCCACAAAATAATGTGCATTCTTCTGTTGTGCCGCCTGGGCTAACATAATAACGACATATTTTTTCTAGCTTTATTATCTCGCAGTTGGCTTCTTCCCTGCTTTCACGAATCGCAACATCTTCAACTGTTTCGCCTTCATCAATTATTCCTGCAACACACTCCACAAGCCAGGGCGAAGTTTCATCATGAATCGCACCCGCTCTAAATTGCTCTATCAAGACGACTTTTCTACGGTTGGGATCATAGGGTAATAAAGCAACAACTGCGCCACGCTCGAATATTTCGCGAGTGAATACGGCACTAGTACCGCCACCAAATAACTCATGTGAGACGGCATATTCTTCCAGTCGAAAGTATTTTTCGAATAATAGCTGGTGATTTTCGAGGCGCCATTGATAGTTCATAGTGGGACAGTCTCAATCAAGTGTTCAGTTTTTTTTGCAGGATTTGGATAACTTGCTGTAAATCTTGCTCGGTGTCCACACCCGGCCCAGGTAATTTGGCGGCTAGCTCAGTGTGAATGGTGAATCCATTCCACAACGTCCTCAATTGTTCTAGTTTTTCCCGGGTTTCGAGTTCGCAGACGGGTAGTTTCGTGAATGCCTTGAGGAAGCCGACTCGATAAGCATAAATGCCAATGTGGCCGCAAAATTGTTGTTTTTGTTCATCACGGTCAAATGGAATCAGAGATCGGCTAAAATAATTGGTTCTGCCACGACTATCATGAACCAGCTTTACCTGGTTTGGATCGAGTGCCCGACTGCGGTCGATTATCTTATGCAAGGTGGCCATATCACAATTCGACTTTGCCAGGTTTGCAGCTACCTGTGTCATATTAATGGCAGGCATTAATGGCTCGTCGCCTTGCAAATTGACGACTATTAAATCATCGCTCCACTGTCTAGTTTGCGCAACTTCAACTAGTCGATCTGACCCAGTCTGATGTTGGTCGCTAGTCATGCAAACATCGCCACCAAAGTCGATAACGCAGTCGGCTATTCTGCGGTCGTCGGTTGCCACTACAACACTTTGTGCTTTGCTGAAAATGGCCGCTTCATAAACCCATTGAATCATGGGTTTATTTATAATAGTGCGAAGCGGCTTGCCTTCTAAACGGGTGGAGGCAAATCGTGCTGGGATAACGACATTAAATTCTGGCAACATATTGCTAAACTGACCTTGTTATTGATTTAAGGGGGTTTCTATATGTGTTCGAGTTCATCGCTTGTTAGCTCCCGTGCTTCTTCGGGGAGCATGACGGGAATGCCGTCTCTGATCGGGTAAGCTAGGCGCGAGGTACGAGACAATAGCTCTTGTGCTTTTTTATCATAGACCAACGGCCCTTTAGAAATAGGATCGACAAGAATGTCTAGTAGGTGATTATCCATTTAGGGTGCCTCTAAAAATAGTGATTTTTTCGTGAGTGCAAAGAAGCCCGCGCAGAAATCTGCAGTGTACGTGAAGTACATGAGGATCAACCGGGCTGGCGCACCAGCACGGAGCTTATGCACATGAAGTCCGGTATGTCGATTTTGAAGGAGCAAAAATTGCTGAAACCACAATCTCGGAAAAAGTGCATTTTGGGGGGGGCACTGGTGGTTATCCATGATGTTTTGTCTCTAACAACTGTAATATTTTGCTTTCAAGGTCAGTAGAAAAGTCGATGCCTAGTGGTACTACCCAGATGTTTTCGTTC
>JBLILW010000158.1:0-6281 GCA_047638435.1 Urechidicola sp. | reverse complement strand
GCTAACTTACTGCTCGGCATAGCCCTATTACTTGTATTCGCTTTATTTTTTGTCGGCAATCCTAATATCGTCCCCACGCGATCATTTAAAATCGCGTGGAACTTAGGCCATATTGTCTTTTTTGCGGCTTCGATATTTCTACTTTTAAAGCACGCATCGTTTCTTCAGCAAGCAACACAAGCCAACCAGTTTTACTGGGTTGTTGGCATTTGTTTAGTGGCTGGCGTGTTAATCGAGTCAATTCAGTTTTTCATTGGTAGACAAGCCGGCTGGCAAGACATTCTCAGGAACATACTCGGTGGCTTGACTGCCTTGGCATTTTTCCCTCGCCCAAAATCAAATGTTGTTCAATTACTGGGTATTAAATTTAAAGTAATCATTGCTGTACTGCTTTGCATTCAACTATTGCCACTGCTAATCACTTTAGCCGATGAACAAATGGAAAGAAACAATTCCCCCACTACTGGCAGATTTTGAAAGCAAATTTGAGTTGAGTCACTGGACTTCTAATGTCCTTATCACGCTTGATAAAAACATTACTGTGCATGGCGATTTTTCCACTCGCATCGAGCTTACGACAAACAAATATTCAGGGGCATCCTTAAGCTTTTTCCCAGGCAATTGGAAAAATTATGAACGCCTGCTGTTTAGCATTTTTGTATCGGACAATTCGACGCTATTGATCACTTCGCGCATTCACGACCAACAACACCAGCAAGGTGGCTATTTATATAATGACCGTTTCCACAAAAGAACTCGGCTGCAACCCGGTTGGAACCCTATTACTATTAATCTCGCCGATGTCATTTCTGCGCCAAAGACACGACCAATGGCTATAGAATCCATCGCTAACTTTCGTATCTTTACGAGCAATCTCAAACAAGCCAGAGTCATCTACCTCGACCATTTACGTCTGGAGTGATTTTTCGACCTTTAAAAAATCCAGCAACCGTTGGTTTTGCTCCGGCAGTTGGGTCGATAGACGAATATAGTTTGGTAAATCGTAAGATTCGCAAAGGCGCACCAACAAACCCTCTGCCAGTAGCCGTTGACGCAACAATCGAGCATCACCTACCTGATCGCCTACCCGCATCAAAAAATAGTGCATAGGTGTCTCCACAAGGCCATAGCCTAACGCCCTCAAGCCAGCTTTAAACCTGATCCCCTCATCAAGTAGATCACGCCACATGCCTTCATACTCAGACTGAGATGCTATTGCTGCTATACCCCCTATTTGTGCATATTCATTCACGCTCCATGGTATTGCCAACTTTTCAAGCACCCGAATCAAGTCAACTGGCCCAGTCACGTAACCCAGCCGAACACCTGCCAGGCTGTAGTCTTTTGTCATCGAACGCAATACCAGCACATTCGGTAGCCCAGCGTGCATGGCTGATTCATATTGAGGTAAAAACTGCGCATATGCCTCATCTACCACAAATAACGTTTCTGGCGACAATACTGACCAACGCTCAAGCAGCTGATTCGACACCTGATAGCCGGTTGGGTTATTGGGGCTGCACAAGTGAAAAATAGCTGGTCGTTGCTGGACGAGTAACTGTCCAATTGTAGCCTCATCCAGTTCAAAATTATTATCTTCTAGTGCTCGCCATTCACAAATTTCACCGCCCATTAAGCGAGCGTTTCGATGGTATTCACCAAATGTCGGTTCCAAAATTACCACATTGTCAGTCTTTTCAATAAAGGCAAAAGCAATCAGCCAAAGTAGTTCCGCAGTGCCATTGCCCACCATAATTTGATCTAAAGACAGGTTAAACTGACGCCCTAAGGCCTGACGCAAACCTAGGCAGGCCTTATCGGGATAACGGGATATAGTCGCGGATTGCAAGGCTTCGACAACGGCTGAAGCTGGTCCAAATGGATTACTATTGACACTAAAATCGACAATGTCATCGGCTGTTAGGCCAAGGGCTGAAATCTCTTCAAAATCGATAGCACCATGATAAGCTTTTGCTGCAGTTTTCAGATAAGAAGTTTTTTTAATCAATTTAAAGTCACACCATTAAACAACTGACAGCTTATAACATGATCAACAATATTGTTGTCGAAACACGACCTTGAACTAATCCTTCGATTTCGATTCTTATCCCTGAACTCAACAAAATAATGGAGATAACAAGTGTTGCTTAAGAGAATCTTACTGTTAAGTCTACTGACTCTAGCGCAGACTTTCTTTTCTGTTCAGGCTAGCGAGCCTGTCAGTAAAAGCTACTTCGGTGATATCGCTATTGATGGTCAAGATACCGTTGCTTATCACAAAATTGCTGAGGGTAGCCCACATAAAGCGGTCAAGGGCAGCAAAACCTGGAAGGCAAAATGGAAAGGGGCTAATTGGCTTTTTAACACCCAGGCTAACCGTGATTTGTTTACCACCGATCCCGAGCAATATGCGCCAGCCTATAATGGCCATTGTGCCAACGCACTGAGCTTGGGTGAAGGCCTGATAAAAACTGACGGCACCCATTGGCAGATTTTCGAAGGCCAGTTATACACCTTTTACGCTGCGCGAGGTCGAGATCGTTGGATGGATGGTAATTACAAAAAATACAAAATTGAAGCTGATAAAGCCTGGCAAAAAATTATTAGCGAATAGATTTTAAAGCAGAGAGGAATGACTAGATTTGCCTATTGATAGTTCACTCCAGATTCAGCCATGCACATGGAAAACTAGTGACGAACTCGGTATGCTAATAACCTTGCGATACTGGCTGAAGGGCTTGAAGGTGTCAGTGGTTTTTTGCCACGCATTTAATCAGCAATGTACCATTACAGATTATTATTTTGTCAGTGTCGTAATTACTAATGCTTATAAAAAATCAACTATTGTCCATCATAATTTGATCCACTTCGCCTTTTAGAGATACCCTTCTATTTTAGCTACTACCACGCAAGATTTATATATGACTGCTCACTGGAAAAATACCGTTCTTGCCACTTGGGGAATTAAGGGTGATCTCACCCGCCTTGACGGTGAATATGATTTAAATTTCCTTGTTACCAGTGAAACAGACACCATCCTCAAAGTCATGCGGCCGGGATGTGATGCCGATTTTGTTGAGATGCAATGCCTCGCTATCCAACATATTCGCACGGCTTTAGCTGATATACCGGTACCGGGTGTTGTCACAACCTTATCAGGCGATCTTTTTTCGCGGGTCACCGATGAAGACGGACAACAGCGTATCGTCTGGCTTTTGAATAAGGCCGAAGGTCACAACTATGCTCTCTTCCGTCCACAAACTACGAATCTGGCACAGCAACTTGGATCTATCGTGGCAAAAATGGACAAGGCTCTGGTCAATTTTAAACATGATGGACTGAACCGCGATTTCAAATGGAATTTGATGCAAGGTTACTGGATTGCCGATCAAACTCACGCCGTGACCGAACCTGCACGCAGTGAATTACTCGATCGCATCGTACAGACATTTGAACAGATCAAACCTACGCTTGCCGACCTGCCGCAGACAGCCATTCACAACGATGTCAATGACTACAACATTCTGGTTAGTGGAACACTCACAGAAGCCCCAAAAGTAACCGGTGTCATTGATTTTGGCGATATGTGTGCAGCACCCCGAATTTGTGATCTGGCGATAGCTGGAGCCTACCTCGTGCTCGATCACGAGCATCCTGAATCAATGCTGACAACGCTGGTGGCTGCCTATCACGCAGAATATCCGCTAACGCCTGCAGAGGTCGATTTGGTCTGGCCGTTGCTTCAGATGCGGCTCACAGTCAGTCTTGTGAATTCGGTGCAGATGGCGATCGAAAACCCTGACGATCCCTATGTTGTGATCTCCCAGGCACCTGCCTGGCGTTTTCTGGAAAACCATCCCATTAATGAGGCTCAGATTGGTTCACATCTTCGCGCTGCTTGCGGTATGCCTGTGGTAGACAATGCCGAACGTATTTTGAACTGGCTACACAGCGAACGTGGCAATTTTTCGGCCATCATAGATCAGGATCTGAGTGCTATACCGATGGGGTCTTGCTCCGTCGAGAGCAGCACAAATCCGGCCAACCCATTTCAAATAACACCCAAAGAAGCCACAACCATTGGGGCCGAGCACAATGCCAACAACCCATTCTGGATCGGCTATTATGGCGAACCCCGCCTGCTCTACACCGAAAAATTCTTCCGCCTTGGTCCTTGGAAGGCTAGTGACCGCCGTACTGTGCATATTGGCTGCGATATCTTTGGTGCTGCCGGCACGCCGGTTTATGCCCCGCTGAATGGTGTGGTTGAGTTTGCTGGATACCGCCAGGAAAACCTAGATTATGGCGGTTTGGTGATGCTATCCCATGAAACTCCCGACCAGGATAAGTTTTATACGCTTTATGGACACCTTTCCAAAAGCTCAATCGAAAACCTGAACGTCGGACAACACATTGCAAAAGGAGAGGCATTCACCGCATTCGGCGGATTAGCTGAAAATGGCGGCTGGAGCCCGCACGTCCATTTTCAGCTCGCACTGTCTATCGATGGCATGGCCGAAGATTGGCCGGGTGCCGTGGCGCCTGAACAGCTTTATTTCTGGACACGAATTTGCCCTAATCCAGCTACTCTGCTGAACTTGCCAGATGAAAAAATTCTGTTTCAACCCATCAGCCGCGAAAAAACACTGGAGGCGCGTCAACAGCATTTTGGTCGCAACCTTAAACTAAGTTATGCCGAACCGATCATGTTGCTGCGTGGGTGGAAACACCATTTGTTTGACGAATGGGGTCGCCCGTATCTGGACTCCTATAACAACGTACCCCATGTGGGACATGCTCATCCGCGTATTCAGGCTGTCGCTGCTGATCAGCTAAAACGTATGAACTCAAACACGCGCTATCTACATCCGTCACAAAGTGCCTTTGCCGAGAAAATTCTGAGCAAAATGCCAGACAAACTATCGGTCTGCTTCTTTGTGAACTCTGGATCTGAAGCCAACGAATTAGCCTTACGACTGGCCCGTGCCCATACCGGCGGCAAAGACATGATAACGCCAAATCATGGCTATCACGGCAACACCACCGGCGCTATCGATATTTCCGCCTATAAATTCAACGCCAAAGGTGGCGTTGGCCAACCTGACTGGGTACATCTGATTGAAGTAGCCGACGATTATCGTGGCAGCTATCGCCGTGAAGATCCTGACCGCGCAGAAAAATATGCGGCACTAACCGACCGTGCATTGGGTGATATCGAAAAACGTGGGGGCAAACTAGCAGGCTTCATAGCCGAAACCTTCCCCAGCGTTGGGGGCCAAATCATTCCGCCCAAAGGTTACCTGCCAGGCGTTTATCAACGCATCCGTGCCGCTGGCGGTGTCTGTATTGCAGACGAAGTTCAAACTGGACTCGGGCGTCTGGGTGATTATTATTTTGGCTTTGAACAGCAAGCAGTCGTACCTGACATTGTGGTGCTGGGTAAACCAATCGGCAACGGGCATCCGCTTGGCGTACTGGTCACAACCCGCGAAATTGCCGACAGCTTCGCTGAAGGGCCTGAATATTTTTCGACTTTTGGTGGATCAAACCTGTCATGCCGGATCGGCAAAGAAGTACTCGATATTGTCGACGAAGAGGGGCTGATGGAGAACGCTCGCGTGATGGGTGGCAAACTGTTAAAGGGTCTGCGCGACCTGCAGACCGATTTTGAGCTGATCGGAGATGTGCGTGGCTATGGCCTGTTTATCGGTGTTGATTTAGTCAATGATCGCAATACGCGTGAAGCAGGAACGAAAATTGCCGACTATGTCAAAAACCGAATGCGTGACCACCGTATCTTGATCGGATCAGAGGGACCTGCGGATAATATTCTAAAAATTCGCCCACCACTCACGATTGATAGCGACGGTGTTGAAATGATCCTACAGGTGATGCGCATAGTGCTGATTGAGGCCACTATTCTAAGGCAGTAAATTGCTGTGCCACTTTTGGCGCGTCACCGAAAATATTGGTAATGTGCCAAAAGTGATGAGAGCCTCATAGAATACTTTATTCCATAGCAGAAAAAACGGTCTCACCCGCCACCAGGGTTTCTAACACCTGTCGCTCACGAATGGTCTTCTTGTTGCTGAGTAAATCACCCGAAAGAATAACCAGATCCGCAAACTTGCCTACTTCGATCGAGCCACGATTGCCTTCCTGAAATACCTGCCAGGCTGCATCGATAGTGACTGCACGCAATGCGCTCATGATTGATACTCGCTCAGCCTCACCTAGCACATTGCCTTCGAGCGTCTCGCGGTTTACGCCACTCCAAATCA
>JBLILW010000157.1:0-6388 GCA_047638435.1 Urechidicola sp. | reverse complement strand
CGTTGTGCGGGTGGAATGTCAGATAAGTCAAATCGACCAAGTGACTTATTCGCAGACGCAACTTCACGCTCGCCTTGCAACACGTGTACAGTGACTGCGGTTTGATTGTTTTCTGCTGTAGAGAAGGTTTGTGAGGCTTTAGTTGGGATAGTCGTGTTCTTTTCAATCAACTTGGTCATAACACTGCCCATTGTCTCGATACCAAGAGACAGAGGCGTCACGTCAAGAAGCAATACATTCTTAACATCACCACCTAAAACACCACCCTGAATTGCCGCACCACAAGCGACTGATTCGTCTGGGTTAACATCGCGACGAGGCTCTTTTCCAAAGAAGTTTTTAACCACTTCCTGGACTTTAGGCATACGGGTTTGACCACCAACCATGATGACGTCATCGATATCCGATACTGTTAAACCAGCATCCTTTAACGCTACCTTCAAAGGATCAACTGTACGAGCAACCAAGTCATCAACCAAAGACTCAAGTTTAGCGCGAGTAATCTTTAGGTTAAGGTGTTTTGGGCCTGACGCATCAGCTGTAATATACGGTAGATTGATGTCAGTTTGCTGACCAGAAGATAACTCGATCTTGGCTTTTTCTGCGGCTTCTTTCAAACGCTGCTTAGCGAGTGGATCATTCCGTAAATCCATGCCTGAATCTTTCTTGAATTCATCAGCAATGTAGTCGATCAGACGCATGTCAAAATCTTCACCACCAAGGAAAGTATCACCATTAGTCGACAACACTTCGAATTGGTGCTCACCATCGATTTCAGCTACTTCAATAATAGAGATATCAAAAGTACCACCACCCAGATCGTATACAGCAATTTTCTTATCGCCAGTGGCTTTATCCATTCCATAAGCTAACGCGGCAGCAGTTGGCTCATTAATAATACGTTTGACTTCGAGACCAGCAATCTTACCAGCATCTTTAGTGGCTTGACGCTGAGAGTCGTTAAAATAGGCCGGTACGGTAATAACCGCTTCAGTGACTTCTTCACCGAGATAATCTTCAGCTGTCTTTTTCATTTTTTGTAGGACGCGGGCCGATATTTCGGGTGGCGACATTTTCTCACCATTCGCGTTAACCCAAGCATCACCATTGTCGGCTTTGACAATAGTGTAGGGAACTAGACCAATATCTTTCTGAACGGCTTTTTCGTCAAAGCGACGACCGATCAGGCGCTTAACTGCGTATAGTGTATTGGTCGGGTTTGTAACAGCCTGTCGTTTAGCAGGTTGACCGACTAATACATCACCATCTTTGCTAAATGCAACAATCGAAGGAGTGGTTCTATCGCCTTCTGCATTTTCAATAACCTTTGGCTTACCATTTTCCATGACTGCTACGCATGAGTTGGTGGTTCCGAGGTCAATTCCAATAATTCTGCCCATCTACAAGTACTCCTAATATTTTGTGGGATTATCTAAAAACCGTATAAAATGCGGTGTTTTTCTAATGTTAGTTCCGAAGTAGGGATTAATTCCCTGCTTTCAAGTCAAAACTGGTTTTCGAGTCAATTTATTTCGCAACAATGACCATTGCGGGTCTCACTAAGCGGTCATTGAGTGAAAAACCTTTTTGCATGACGCTAATGACATGGTCGCTCTCAACATTTTCATCTTCGATCATGCTGATGGCTTGGTGTTGTTCAGGATTGAATTTTTCGCCAACTGGGTTTAATCGTTTTAAACCGTGCTTCTCTAAAACTTGTACAAATATGGTGGCAGTCATGTTGGCGCCTTCAACAATGCTTTCTAGGCTGGCATTTTCTGCAGCGGCGGCTTGTTGGGCCATATCCATACTATCAATGACCGGCAATAAAGCTTCGGTGAAGTTTTTAAGCGCAAATTTATGCGCATTTTCTACATCACGAATAGCGCGTTTACGGTTATTTTCCATCTCTGCCTTCAAACGCATGATTTGATCCCAGTAGTCTTTGACTGTTAGCTGAGTTCTTTCTAACTGCCGCTCGATGCTCTCTTCTTCATTGTTTGCTGACGCATTGGCTTCAAGATCTTCACTGAGTTCTTCGACATCCACCAATTCTGGCGTAACTGACTCTTCTTTATCTCCAACCTTGGGTTGCTCAGATGACATTTTTAAAACTCCACTAAATAGACAACAGGATAATATAAATTACCTGTTAGATTGATTTTTTAGGATTAACCAACCATAAACTGTTGGTTCACAAAAATTGTGGGATTCTATCTATGGATTATTTTTGAGTATTCAAGGCTGAACTTAATAATTTTGCCGTGACATTAACCATTGGGATCACTTGCCCGTAGGCAATGCGGGTCGGGCCGATAACGCCTAGCACCCCGACAATTTCTCCTCCTCTGTGATAGGGCGCGCCGACAACACTACAATTACTCAGCACCGGGTAGCCAGATTCGCTACCGATAAAAATTTCGACACCGCTTGCGTTAGTACAGCTATCGAGCAATTTAAGCAGGTCTGTCTTTTCATTAAACACATCAAATAAGGCTCGTAACTCGTTGATATCACTAAGCTCACTGTATTGCAGTAAATTCGACCTACCACTAGTGAGCAACTCATCTCCATCGCTATCGGTACATACTTCTTCCATTGCTTTGAGGACCGCTTCCATCATAGTATTAACGTCACTTTTGAGGTTGGATAACTCGGATTTTAATTGACTGCGAGCAGTTTCGAAGCTTTGCCCAAGTAAATAACGGTTCAGCGTCGTGGCGGCCTGTTGTAATTCTATATCGCTATAATCACGCTCAACCTGAATCACTTTATTGTGAACATCGTCCTCGTTAATCACCAAAATAACTAGAATTCGCTTTTCACTCAGTCGCATAAATTCAATGTGGCGAATTTCGGCAGGTGCCGAGTGCGTTAAACTGACGATACCGGTTAAATGGGTGATGTTCGATAGAATAGATGAGGCACTTTGGATCAAACTGCTAGTCGTTTTATCACTGCCGAATTCAGCAGAAATTTTATTTTTAGCGGATTCTGCCAAGTCATTTACTTCAAGCAGACGGTCGATAAAAAAGCGATACCCGGCATCGGTTGGTACACGACCTGCTGACGTATGTGGTGAGTCGATCAGGCCAAGATGCTCTAGTTTGGCCATGATATTTCGAATAGTCGCCGAGCTGACGTCCAACCCTGATAATTCTGCCAGGTTTTTTGAGCCAACAGGCTGGGCATCTTGACTATAAGACGTAATGATCTGCCTTAGTAGTATCTGCGCTCGTTCATCAAGTTCGTGCTTTTCTGCCATTGGGTCTGCTATATTGTGGTTGATCTTTCTGGTGGCAAATTGTATCTCTAATTTGGCGACAGTAAAGAATGGGCTGATATTTCTTTTAATATTTATTCGTAACCGATACTTTTCTTTAGCGCTAAAATCATTATGAATGTCAAATTTAACACAATCGGTCTGGTTGTCCGTAAGGATATCGAATCTCGTTTCGATACCGTTTTGACTGTCGCCAGAGCGTTACAAAAACATGCCGATGTTTTAGTACATTGTCTTGATTTTGAAACACCCACGAGCAACTTGCCGACGGTGTCACTCGAATCTCTGGTTAATACGTCTGATCTTGTTATTTCGCTGGGTGGCGATGGCACTTTGCTAAGCACTGCTCGCGCCCTGGTTAATACGGACACTCCTTTACTCGGCATTAATCTAGGGCGGTTGGGATTTTTGGCTGATGTTTCCATATCTGATTTTGAATCGCATATTGCCTCGGTCGTTGCTGGCAAGTATACCGTCGAGAAGCGCTTTTTCATCGAAGGTAAAATTCAATATGCTGACAACACAACGTTTACCAATATTGCGCTAAACGATATTATTCTGCACAGTCACGAATCATTAAGCATGATCGAATATGAAGTTCACTGTAATGGCAGCTTGATCCACAAACAAAGAGCTGATGGGGTTATTGTAACAACACCCACTGGGTCGACAGCTTATGCGTTATCGGGCGGTGGACCCATCATGCATCCATCACTTGAAGCTTTGGCTATTGTGCCGGTATGCCCACATACCTTAACCAACCGGCCGATTGTTATTCCTGCTAGTCTGGCAATTGAGGTGCGTTTAAGCCAAGCTAGCTCACTGGCCAATATCAATTACGACGGTCAATCAACCAAGGTTATGGATCATACCAGCAAGGTTACTATCCAGCGTTATCCACAATTATTGACCCTATTACATCCAGAAGATTATGACTATTTTGGAATAGTGCGAGAGAAGCTTCAGTGGAGTTCATATTACTAATGATAAAATCTAATAATAATGTTTAATGAGTAAATTTAATGATTAAATCTAATGCTTGAATCTATCCAAATTAAAAACTTTGCTATCATCGATTCATTAGATCTTGAATTCACCCAGGGTTTAACCGCCCTGACCGGCGAAACAGGCGCAGGTAAGTCCATTTTACTCGACGCTATCAAGCTGATTTCGGGTGATAGAGCCGATAGCGATAATGTTAAAAGTGGCAAAGATCGTGCTGAAATTAACGTCTGCTTCGATATCCAACATCATCCTAAGGCCCAAAACTGGTTACAAAATAATGAAATGGCCAGCGACCAAGAGTGTATTATTCGTAGAATAGTATTCGCCAACGGTCGCAGCAAAGCCTTTATCAATGGTCATAATGCACCTCTATCACAATTAAAAAATCTGACTCAAATGTTGGTTGACCTGCATGGACAGCACGAGCACCAGTCACTCCAAAAATCAACGATTCAACAACAGTTACTTGACACTTATTTGAATGAACCGGTATTAATTGATTCTGTAAAGCAGACTTATAAACTTTGGCAGCAGCTTCAGAAACAATTGACCGACGTTATGGATGGCTCGGTCGACCGTGAGCAGCGAATAGATCTGCTCAATCTGTATTGTCAGGAACTCAACCAGTTAGATCTTTCCGAGGGCGAAATCGAGAGTTTACAATCTGAATACAACCGGCTGGCTCATGCCGGACAACTACTAGAATCTAGTGGGGAAATGCTAGGTATTCTCTCCGACAATGAGGACGCTAGCGTGCAGAGTTTACTTAGTCATTGTGAAGGCTTACTCGGTAGTCAGATAGCCTATGACTCGAAGCTGACAGCTAGTCATGAACTCATAACCAGCGCGGTCATTCAGGTTCAGGAAGCGACGACTGAACTTCGAAATTACCAGCAGTCTATCGACCTTGATTCCGGAGAGCTCGACAGGCTAAACCAGCGTATTGGTGATGCTCAGGATCTGGCACGCAAGCACCACATTACTATAGAAAAGCTGCCCAGTTTGACGATTGACCTTAATCAGGAACTTGAAGCGCTCAACAGCAGCGAAAACAATCTCGAAGAAATTAATCGATTGCTTAATCAAGCAAACAAAAATTACCTAGAATGTGCCAGTCAACTGTCACTCAAACGGGCGGAAACGGCTCAGTCTCTTTCTGATCAAATCAGCGAAATTATGCAACAACTGGGTATGGATGGTGGACGATTCTCGATTCAGATCGATAGCAATGAAACTGAAGCTGGATTTAAGGCAACAGGCATCGATACGATTAGCTATCAAGTCAGTGCTAATCCAGGGCAGCCGTTAAAGCCATTAACGAAAGTGGCTTCAGGTGGTGAGCTGTCTAGAATCAGCCTTGCAATTCAAGTTATTTTTTCGGAGTCATCTAACATACCAACGCTAATTTTTGATGAAGTTGATAGTGGTGTTGGTGGGGGAATCGCCGAGATAGTGGGTAAAAAATTGCGTTGGCTGGGTGGTAATCGACAAGTTTTTTGCGTTACCCACCTGCCCCAAGTGGCTTCACAGGCACATCAGCATTATCGGGTTGAAAAAGTCAAAACAATCGACGATACAACGACTAATGTTGTTCCTCTGGAAAATGATGCGCGACTTGAAGAGGTTGCGAGAATGCTCGGTGGTGTGGTTATTTCAGAACAGACTCGGGCTCATGCCAGTGAGATGATAGCGGGCCAAGTCTAGAACATCTCTAAAAATGCACTTTTTCCGCGATTGCAGCGTGGCCTCGTGGCCCCCACTCTTGGTGACACTTATTGCCATGGATGGCCTGTATGTCTGTTTTGCCTCAGGGCGCCTAATGTTGGTGCATCGTTACATGTAACTAATTAACACAATGCATTAGGGATAACGCCCGTAATATAGAATAACTCAGGCGCAATTGTCGAGGAGCAAAAAACAGACCACGAAAAAATCACTATTTCTAGCAACGCCCTATAGATCCAATGTCTTACGTTATAAGTTAGGCCTCGTCGTCAAAGTGACCGTATAAAATCATCGTGTGATCGGTGATTTTAAAATTATGTTTTACCGCTATTTCTTTTTGACGTTGTTCTATCACTTCATCATAAAATTCAACCA
>JBLILW010000156.1:0-6392 GCA_047638435.1 Urechidicola sp. | reverse complement strand
GTGAAAATTTCGACCAAGGTACACCGCCAAATAAAACGAGTGCGCTAATTACATAGAGTGCAAAACAGATCCAGCCAAAACCACTGCCCTGATTCCACGACCACAACAGAGCAAACGTAGTAGTAGCGATCAGTGAGAGTACAAAAAGATCGGCACGGATAAGCTTAAAGGGTGAGTTGCCTTCGGCCGACACGTCGACACGAATGAAAAACCAAAACCAGTAGCCACCCACACAAACAGATAGTGCACCCAAATGCCAAAGCATCGGCCACAGAGACGATCCGCTACCACTAACTGCCATCGCGACAGTTGCAGCAACGTGCGCAACAAACCCATACATGGTTAATAGGTGAGCGATCCTGCGCCGAGTGCTACAAAATTCAGCTGAGGTCGCTATCTCGACAACCAGAGTCTTAACTGCTATTGAGGCAACATCACCACCACTTAATGGCTTTTTCGCACTGATTTTTGACTTTCGCCAGTTTTCAAAGAAGTATTTTGCACTTTTCTTGTGGATAACATCGAACAATGTGCCTGCAATCACCAAAACAACCATTAAGGCTATAAAAGCCTGAATGACATCGTATGATATTAAAGTCGAAAGTTCGACGAAGGGATTATTACTAAACATATTTCTTATCACTCCCCATATATTATTAAGTTATTTTTAGTTATAAAGTTTATTGTTATGCAATGCTTATCTCAATACAACCCATAAAAATTTTATGGGTATATAAATAAAACTGTTGGGTCAACTTAGGCAATCCATTTCAGTGAATTATTAAAAAACTCTTTTTCAGTTTTTTTAACACTAAGTCCTAAAGATAAATTGAACGAAATGATGGTTTATTCACCCGGTAGTGTTGCCATCGATGACTCTATTGGCCTGTAAGTGCGACATCACTAGTCACTATTGATAATGCGCTTTATTAGCACTGAATGTCTGTTCAGAAATGCGATCCACTCAAAAGTAGGATTAATCTCATCCTGTTACCATAGCAGCAACAACCTGTGGAAAAATATTTGCTTCCACATTCCATTGATCGCCGTTTGTGCTCAACACTAAACAGCTTGGTCCACCCTGATTACGGACCACACCAGCTGCTCCTGGATTAAGCACCCACGGAGTACGGGATTGATCAACCAGTTGTTTGTGGGTATGACCGTAAACAATCGCCCGCACCTTGGGGTAGGCAGCAATAAGTTGTTGGTGATCAGGCTGAAAAAATCCAAAACGATGACCATGCTCTATTGCAATAGTCCCTCCCTGTAGTTGTACTAGAACACTCTCAGGTAGTTTTTTCGCAAAACGATTTTCCAGCGACGACCACAATCCTCGTTCGTCATTGTTGCCTGCTACCGCAATAGTTTGTAATGCGGGTTGCATTTGTTCGAGCACACTGACATCCATAACGTCGCCCGCATGAATGGCAACGTCACAGGTACGAATCAATACCGCTATGTTTTCATCGAGGTATCCGTGCGTATCAGACAGAATAACCAGTCGAAGTTTGCACTGGTCGAAAGCATACGATTCGACATTCAGACTTTTGCGAGAACTGACCATATCTATTAGTCGGAGCTATTGGCGGGATTTATTAACCAAGCCTATAGTCCAGAATGACCTTCCAATTTGATCTTTACATTTTCGTCATCAGATAAGCCAGCATAATATTTCTGCAAGATTGCGACGACTTCAGGACGACTAAACTCTGGCGGTGGGTCTTCGCCCTCTGATAACATTTTTCGCAGTTTGGTGCCCGATAGCAGCAACCTGTCTTCAGCATCGTGTGGGCAGGTTTTCATTGATGCCATACCGCCGCATTTATAGCACCAGAATGTCCAGTCTATACGCAAAGGCTGTGTTTCTAAGGCGTCGGCAGGAATTTCATCAAAGATGTGATGCGCATCAAACGGGCCATAATAGTCCCCAACGCCTGCATGATCACGACCAACAATTAAATGAGAGCAGCCATAGTTCTGCCGAAACAAAGCATGCAACAATGCTTCGCGTGGGCCAGCGTAGCGCATATCCAAAGGATATCCTGCCTGCATAACGGTATTATCGACAAAGTAGTTTTCGCATAAGCTTGCAATGGACTCTGAACGCACATCGGCCGGAATATCACCGGCTTTTAATTTACCAAGCAACGAGTGAATCAACACGCCGTCACAGATTTCGATAGCAATTTTAGCAAGATACTCGTGTGAGCGGTGCATTGGGTTGCGGGTTTGGAATGCAGCAATACGGCTCCACCCCATCTCGGCGAATTCAGCACGCGTTTCTGCTGGAGTTTTAAATAATTTACCGTAAGTCTCAGGAAATCCACCACGCGATAAAACCTTTACCGGACCAGACAAATTGACAGCTCCCTGCGCCATTACCATTGCCACACCGGGGTGCTCAGCATCGGTGGTTTTATATACGGTGTTACATTCGTGAGCCTTATCGATAGTGTATTTTTCATCGACGCGCATCGTTGCGATGATTTGACCCGACTCGCCATCGCACAACCCTACTTCGCGGCCTTCAATAATTGACTCGGCACTGGCTACATCAGTTGAAAGTGTGATCGGGATTGGCCAAAACAGACCGTTAGAAGTGTGCATGTTATCGCACACGCCTTGCCAATCGGCTTTGGACATAAAACCGTCGAGCGGCGTAAACCCGCCGATACCAAGCATAATAAGGTCACCCGTCTCACGCGATGAAATGCTAATTTTAGGCAGAGTTTCCGCATGTGCAGATTCAGCGCTAAGCGCATCACCTTCGAGCAGAAGTGGTTTCAGCGATTCTCCGCCATGAGGATTGACAAGTGTTACCAACGTAGCCTCCTGTTGTACCCGTTATTATTGGGGACAAGAATAAAAGTTATTATGTTATTTGAACAGACTATAAATCGTCTGCCTGCCACTGCCCAATAAATAAGATTGCTGTACCTATAAAAATACTTAATATGACGAGCCGGCCAACTCTCCTAAGCCCCATGGATGATTGCTTTGGAGGAAAGCATTCATTTAACTTCAATCAAATCTAATATTGATCGTTAAGATTAAATGTTGGTGATTTCTATTAATACCTTCAACACTTGAACATCGACCCAGAACACTGACACTATCAGAGTCAAAACTTTAAAAATCAGTTAAAACCGTTAGTCGGTAAGTCGTTTTACATAAAAAATCCTGTCACCAACGAAAGAAACAGTGGGTACATAGTATTTGAGTTTGTGAAAAGTTTTTTCCTATCTAACAGAACTCACGTAAAACAAAAATATTAGAAACAGCCTGGCCAAATAATCGGCCGTAAAATTGTTACGTCCTGAGCATGGTCAAAAGGCCGCAGGGTCATTGAAAATGTCCAATTCGGTATAAACTCACTTCCATTTTTAGCTTACCCTGCCTTTTATTCAAAAACACAGTAGGTTTTGAGCTGAAGTGGAAACCTCAAATATGTTGTTGTCCTATTTATTGTTGCTCTAATCGGTTTCAAATCGACACTGACCGCTAGTGCTTTTCCATCGAGCAATGCCTAGCAGGAAAATCGCTCTTCCCAGAAGCGTCCACTACAATCGTCTTCCCGATTCGCCATGGGTGTTATACCTTAGTCGATGATTTTCATAAACCGACTGATATCCATTAGACGTTAACGCCAGAGCGCAATCCCAACAACCTACGAGCTTCCGAGAACGACCCCAAAAGGCCGTTCCCGGGCAACCATATTAAGTTGCTTTCTTAGCTAATGCTATTCAGACCAAACCCTAGAGATAACATCTAAATCGCCGCTGCGCGTTCTTGAATTTCCTTGTTCAATATTCGGTCATTCTCACTGTAGTCGATGGGGCAATCCACCACGTGAACTCCCGGGGTGCTGTGACAATGTTCCAAAAGTGGCTTCAACCCAGCGGCAGATTCCACCCGATGACCATGTGCCCCATAAGACTCGGCGTATTTCACAAAATCAGGGTTACCATAATCCAGACCGAAATTCTCGAAGCCATAGTTGAGCTGCTTCCACTTTATCATGCCATAAGCGTCATCCCGAAGAATCAATACAACCAGATTCATTTTCAGGCGTACCGCCGTTTCCAGTTCCTGGGAATTCATCATGAATCCGCCATCACCACAGATCGCCATGACCCGCTGATCGGGATTGACAAATCTGGCTGCCATGGCCGAAGGTAAGCCTGCCCCCATCGTAGCAAGCGCATTGTCCAGCAAGACGGTGTTGGGGTACTTTGCCAGATAATTCCGGGCAAACCAGATTTTATATACCCCGTTATCAAGGGCAATAATGCCCTCGTTGTGCATCACGTTACGCACGTCCATGACCAAGCGCTGAGGATAGATCGGATAACGATCGTCATCCGTGCCCTCGGCTATCTGAGCAGTCAATTTGTCGCGCACGGTCTCGAAAAATTTAAAGTCCCAATGGTCCTGACGCTCCAATTGTTCTGTCATTCGCCAAACGGCATTGGCTATGTCACCAATTACCTCAAGCTGGGGAAAATACACTGGGTCCACCTTGGCGGTATTGAAGCTCATATGAATCACTTCGACTTCGTGGTCAGTCATAAAGAAGGGTGGCTTCTCGATGACATCGTGGCCCACGTTTACAATAACGTCTGCACGGTTGATGGCGCGATGGACGAAATCATTGGCGGACAAAGCCGTATTACCGATGAACTCAGTCCGAGTTTCATCCACGACTCCCTTTCCCATTTGCGTCGTACAGAACGGAATACCAAGTTTATCAACCATGGCGGTCAGCATCTTACAGGTTAATTTTCGGTTCGCACCTGCACCAATCAGCAACAATGGTCGTTTGGCCTGCTTAATCTTTGCTACAGCGGCAGCGATGCTCTTGTCTTCTGCTATTGGACGCCGCACCGAACTGGCCTTCAGAGGTTGCAATTTCACATCTTCTTCACAAATATCTTCTGGGACCTCCAGATGCGCTGCACCCGGGCGCTCCTCCAGAGCCAACCTGAATGCCTCACGAACTTTGTTAGGAATATTGTCACCGCTCACCAACTGATGAGTAAACTTGGTCAGCGGTTTCATCATGTCCACTATATCCAGTATCTGGAAAGCACCTTGTTTACTGGTTTTCACCGGCTTTTGTCCGGTGATCATGATCATGGGCATTGCGCCCAGTTGAGCATAAGCCGCTGCGGTAACCAAATTGGTGGCACCCGGACCCAGGGTAGCCATACAGACTCCTGCTTTACCTGTGAGCCGGCCATAGGTCGCTGCCATAAACCCCGCAGCCTGTTCGTGCCGGGTCAGAACCAGTTTAATTGAAGATGTGCGCATTGATTCCAGCATATCCAGGTTTTCCTCTCCTGGCACACCGTAGATATATTCCACACCTTCCTCTTCCAAACATTTCACTAATAAATCTGAAGCCTTCATCCTCTATCTCCTACTCATTTATTGTTTTTAGGGAAATCACCGCAGAACAGTTTATAGAAAAATATGGGGCATAGAGCAATTGTTTCTAATTATTTAATCAGCACATGTAAGGGAGTACTGTGCTGGAGGTTAATTTCGTGGCCAATGCTACCAGCCATTCACCCAGAGCCTCGAATCCGTTGGCTGACTCGAACTTACCTATCTATGCCTCCACCTCAATTCAGGTTAACTCTTGTTCTTCGGAGATAAATTCGCCATAAACAAGTTAAGAATTAG
Source organism: Urechidicola sp. (assembly GCA_047638435.1). Classification (GTDB taxonomy): domain Bacteria; phylum Pseudomonadota; class Gammaproteobacteria. The sequence goes on along the minus strand of JBLILW010000156.1, from coordinate 704 downwards.
AAGTAAAAAGACCTACCAAACAATAGAAATCAGCTAAATCCAATCCAGAATCGATCCTTCTTTCGGCTATTTACTGTAATGTCTGACCCCCCCCCTCCGTTTGGGTAAGCAGTTAATGGCTTTAAACTAAACGGCATCAAAATTATATTGTGGTGTCTATACAACCTATTGGGGACCGAACCGAAAATAATGACACATCCCAAAAGTTAACATTAGAACAAGTTGACTGATGGAGACGCTCTTGTTGGGCTGCGTATTCGTCGTTCAAAGCAAATCACCTTTTTTCTTAAAATGAAGCTCCTCTTGTCAATCTCCACTTGAAATTCTGGGGACAAGGTATGTAATTATGCTGGTAATATGAATGGCAGCTAAGCCTAAAAACCTCTAGTTATCTGCAAACATATTAGGAATGTCCGCAATTGTAATTGACCACTACACTTGGCGATTCAATCGACTTACACGAAAAACCGTAATATCAAGTAACCTGACATTGTGTTAATCATTTTCGAATAATTCGTTAAGGTACCTTTAGGCTATTAATAGAATCTAAGGCAACGAGCGTTGTGACCAATGTATGGTCGTTCCGCGCAGCGAGGACGAATAAATCAAAAGTTCTCTGATACCTTACTGTAAAGACTTTACACAAAGAACTATCTAGGTCTCCTGGATAGTTCTTTTAAGGAAAACATCCAGTTACCTTAATC
>JBLILW010000155.1:0-6491 GCA_047638435.1 Urechidicola sp. | reverse complement strand
AGTAATAACTACCGTTGACCCAGCTTCTGTCATACCGGCAATATCAGGTGTATTGTCATTGGTAATATTATCGCTCGTTAAACCGGAGTTGGTTTCATCGGTGAGCCTGGCAGTTACCCCAGCATTGTTTGTGTCGGCAGGAACTGGAATTGTTGGCGCAATTAATGGTGTTGTAAATTGGGTTGTATTTTGCGGAGTAAACGTGTTTGCAGTACTACCTAAGCTATTTGATTGAAATACTGTACTTGCTATGACTTCTGTTGCATCACGGCCAAGCCCAACCGCAGCTGAATTAGCTCTATAAGTTAATACTGGTCCAGCAGTTGTATTAGGCACATCAACAGACTGCTCATTATTTTCAATTGCAGCTTTGATTTCAGCAATTTCTTCTAATATTTCAGGATCAATAGTATTTTCTTCAGATTGAGTTGCATTTAAATTATCTTCAATCATTTCTTCATTAACAAGTAGAGATTCTTCTACATTTGCAGGAGTTAAATCCGCCTCAACTACAGTATTATTTTCTTCATTTTCATTCATCTTTAATTCTCCATCAGACGATTTAATCCTAAATATTACGTATTAATAAAAGTTGAACGCAGATATTTTTCAGTTAAATGAGTGTTAGTATTAAAAAATTCTTTATATAGTTACTTGATATTAAGATATTTTAAAATAGTTATGTAGGACATCTAAATGATATTTAAAGGTTACAGTTTATATTAATTACTTATAATAAGGATATAATTTATAATTAATTATCCTAAGATTTCTTTTTAAATGCAACAGTAATGCTTTTTTAAACAGTGATGCACTTCTGATTTGGCAAGATTAAGTCAACTAAAACAATCAATATTTATGCTGAATACTATCTAACCCGTTGCTTTATCGAGGTAAGTATAGTCAAGGTTTAAGGATTCACAGACATTATTTGATAAAAAGGTTCAAAATTACTGCAGAAGATTAAAGACAGCAACTTTTGAAAGTGGATGTATTTGAGTTGCCTTTATTACCTTATTAAGGTGCAAAAAGTGGAACCTTAGATTATGCCAGTGGAAAAACGGCTAAACCCACGTACCAGTAAATTTATAGCAGTACATCGGAACATGCTGAGGTTTTTTTCAAATTCAATATGGTAATACTAGTACTAGTTATACCGAGTTGCCATAAATATGGCGTCGCCTAATGCGGCGACAATCATTAGTGACAATTGAATTACCGACGTGACAGTGATTAATAATTTTTCCAGCGCTAAATATCAGCAATAATACTCCAGAGCCGATGCCAGTGAACCTGACATGACAGCCATAATAAACCCTCCTCGTATAATTTAACAATCGTATGATGGAAGTGATTCGTGCCATATTGAACAAATGTGTAAAGGGAGTAAGAATGGCTCGATAGAGCGCCTTATATACGCATGCTGAAAGAATCGAAACGGCGAATTAGTTGGATTACGCCCGATTAGGCCGAAGCATTGTATCTGGCTCTAACGAAACGCCTAAAAGCCATGTGTCGATTTAGTTTGGCAACGGGGTTACGGGAATCGAATGTCACGGGCTTTCAGTGGTCGGTGGTCGACTTAGACCATCGGGTCGCATGGATTCATGCGGATCAATCGAAATCTGGACAAGCCATAGGTGTACCACTCAATAAAGAAGCGATGGTTGTGCTTAGGAATCAATCGGGGCTACATGAGCGCCATGTCTTTACTTATTTTTGGTAAACCGATACTGAAAGCCCATACCAAGGTTTTAGGAATGCTTTAACTAAAGTCGGTATCGATAACTTTCGTTGGTACGATTTGCGCCATACATGGACAAGCTGGCATATTAAAAACGGCACACCGATTCACGTGTTGCCAGAGCTTGATGGTTGGTCTGATATACAAATGGTGGAACGTTACACCCACTTGGCTCCAGAGCATTTATCGGCCTATGCCAGAAACATAAGCGGGCTGCGGGGTGTCACTGATACATTATCGACTACACCCGAAAAAAAGGTGTTGGGAGCCAGAAACTAAAAACCCCTACAAGTCATTGACTAGCAAGGGTTATAAGATGGCGCACCTGGAGAGATTCGAACTCCCGACCGCTCGGTTCGTAGCCGAGTACTCTATCCAGCTGAGCTACAGGTGCATATTTGAAGGCAGGATTCTACGGATAAACTCTGCATTTTACTAGTCAATTCTGAACAATTATTCGTCTATATTAATATATTCTCGTTTGGCGTGCGCACCTACGTTACAGAATATTTCATAGGCAATTGTTAGTGAGTCGTCGGCTATGTCTTCGGCCTCTGGATTGACACCAAACAGGCAAACTTCGTCTCCTACTTTGACTTCTTTTAAGGCGCTAATATCGACGGTTATCATGTCCATAGACACTCTGCCTACAATATTGCACAGCTGGCCTTGTATGTTTATTTGGCTAGATTTAGTTTTTAACCTGGGGTAGCCATCGGCATAACCAGCCGCTATTACGGCGATTGTCATGTCTTCAGGACAGGTGTAAGACCCGGCATATCCTATTACGTCGCCTTTATTATGTGGGTTGACGGCAAGCACTGTAGTCGTCATTGTCATTGCTGGGCGCAGGTGCAGGCGATCTTGCTTTCGGTTTGACATAGGGTTGGCGCCGTACATGGCAATACCCGATCGAACCCAAGTTTTATATGACTGAGGCCAACCAATAATACCGGCTGAGTTTGATATCCCCCATTCATAATCATCGATCTTCAAATCGTTGATAGTCTTCATTTGTTTTTCGGTTTGGTCGTTCTCTATCTCATCTGCACTGGCAAAGTGAGACATCATTCGTAATTGACCGAGTGTCGATATTTTCTCCAACTGCTCTATGGCATTGTCCATTAGATCTACTGCAAAACCTAAACGACCCATACCAGAATCGACTTTCATCCAAACTTGTATTTGATTCAGCGCCGGATTATCACGCAAGCAATCAATATGAAATTGCTGATGAATAACAGGATCGAGCTGCAAATCGATGCAGGTTTGTAGCTCTGTGGGGCTTATGAACCCACCCATAACAAGAATCTTTTGGGTGATACCACTTTCTCTTAACGAGACGGCTTCGCCAACGGCCGCAACCGCAAAGGCATCGGCATTGGGTAGTGCTTTAGCGATTTGTATTGCGCCATGGCCATAAGCGTCGGCCTTAACCACTGCTATCAGTTGGCTACCGCGTGCTAGTGTTTTTAATTTCAGGTAATTGTAGCGTATTGCACCAAGGTCGATGCTTACTCGTGCGTGACGATATTGACCATGACTATTCAAAGTCTCCACTCCCATATGCATCTTCGTTGGCGAGGTTTTCAAATCGGGTATATTGCCCCAGAAAGGCGAGTCTCACCATTCCAATAGGGCCATTTCGTTGTTTACGAATCAGTATTTCTGCCGTGCCTTTGTCAGCACTGTCGGGGTTATAAACTTCGTCCCGATAGATAAATAAGATAACGTCTGCATCCTGCTCGATACCACCTGATTCTCTCAAATCAGACATGATTGGGCGTTTATCAGGTCGCTGCTCAACACTACGGTTAAGCTGAGAAAGGGCAATCACTGGAACCTCGAGTTCTTTTGCAAGTGCTTTTAGGGATCGAGATATTTCGGATATTTCTGTGGCTCGGTTTTCTGAGTTACCACCAACACCCATAAGCTGTAGATAATCGATAATAATCAAATCGAGGCCATGTTCTCTCTTTAGACGTCGTGTTCTGGCCCGCAATTCGGTTGGTGTCAGCGCTGCTGTATCGTCGATAAACAGCTTTGATTTGGATAACATGTTAACTGAGGAAATCAGTCGAGGCCAATCGTGGTCCTCAAGTTTACCCGTCCGTAAGTTATGTGAGTTGATGCGTCCAAGCGAAGACATCATACGAATGGCCAATTGCTCACCAGGCATTTCCATACTGAAAACCGCTACCGAATTTCCAGTATTGAGAGCAGCATTTTCAGCAAGATTCATCGCAAAACTGGTCTTACCCATCGAGGGTCGACCCGCAATGATAATCAAATCTCCTTTTTGCAGGCCTGAGGTTTTTGCATCAAAATTAGCAAAGCCTGAGGAGATACCAGTGAGCGCCTCGTCACTTTTGTACATTTCTTCAACGCGTTGTACTGCCTTTGTAAGCAGGTCGTTGATGGCCTCGAAGCCTTCTTTATTGCCGGCACCTTGCTCAGCAATTTTGAAAACTTTACGCTCTGCTTCATCGAGTAGTTCTTTGCTGGTACGGCCATCAGCATTAAAAGCACTGGCCGATATTTCATTTCCAACTTGAATTAAGGCACGAAGAATTGCATATTCACGAACAATATTGGCGTAGGCTTTGACGTTAATCGCGGTGGGCGTGTCGTTAGCCAAAATACTCAGATAAGCCAGCCCCCCGATTGAGTCGAGTTCATTTCTGGAACTAATCCATTCCGATACGGTGACGACGTCATAGGGCTGGTCATTCGCAGCAAGATCGTGGATCGCACGAAAAATTAAGGCATGGTCGTGACGGTAAAAATCATTTTCATTGATGACATCAGCAATATCATCCCAGGCTCGGTTATCGAGCATTAAGCCACCAATGACTGACTGCTCTGCTTCCAACGAATGCGGGGGTACTTTAAGGTCATCAACTCGTTGACTTAGCTCGGCTACGCGGGAGGTTATTTCAGACATTTTAGAATTGACCTTTAGATTTCATAGGGCGATTTCATAGGACGGATATCATAAACTTTTTGCGCTAACGATTCGCTCACTAAATCATTTTTCTAATCATATATCATGATGGCAATTTGTAATATTTTGAGCTAGAAGCTCATCCCTGCACTCATCTTGAACATGGTCACTCCTCCACATCCATGAGCCCGTGACATACGACCGCCATGGATGGCGGAAGTGTCGTTATTGCATCGTTACATGGATGCAACAAATTAGAACAACGCAGGAGCAGTTGTCGAGGAGCAAATAACGCCCTGTTCATTCTGAACATAAAAAAGGCTGTCAAAAAATGACAGCCTTAAAAGGGTAATACATAAAACATAGCTGTCATTAATACAACGCAGTTTTGCTTATTTTATTACTCTTCGCCTACAACAGAGATTGTAATCACTGCATCAACATCGGTATAAAGATGAATATCGATAGCGTGTTCACCCGTTGTACGGATAGTGCCTTCTGGTAAACGCACTTCGCGCTTTTCGACGACACCACCGGCTGCAACGATTGCATTAGCGATATCGTTAGTACCAATTGATCCAAATAGCTTACCTTCTGAGCCAACTTTAGACGTGATAACAACAATGCCTAATGCTTCAATTTTTACTTTACGAGTTTCGTTTTCGGCTTTAGCTTTGGCAGCTGCTGCTTCTAAGTCTGCACGTCGCTCTTCAAACTGAGCCAGGTTATTAGCTGTCGCCATTTGAGCCTTGCCGTGTGGCACTAAAAAATTGCGAGCAAATCCCGCTTTGACAGAAACCTTGTCGCCCAAAGAACCCAGGTTCTCAATGTTCTCCAATAGAATAACTTCCATTCGAATATCCTCTCTTAACTTACGTTTACGTTGATTTGATTTTCGCTGGTTTGCGCAAATCCAACCAGTTATCTAACAAGCCCACTAACGCTGTAATAACAACAGCCTGCGGGAAAATGAAAAGCAACATGTAGAACAAAGTGTTTAACAACCTCGGTCGCTTGCTTCTCGATACTTTTGTATGTACTACCGCTATACCCTGAAATAAAAATGCCGTCATTAACAACAACGCTATACTTGAAATCCACGCTTGGTCTACCCAAAGGCTGAAAGCAAGTAATACCACGGCAACTAACCCTATGCGCTTTCCGAATGAAATAGCACGGAACTCTGTGCTAAATCCATCTGAATCAGCTAACCGAGATTGCATCGAGCGTGCCATCAGTAGTATTCCTATAAATAGTAAATACATAGCCGAACCCAACACTAACACCATAAAATGCACTAATAATCGTGCGTTGTTGGCAATATCAACATCCTGATACTCAGGATACTCTTTCAGTTGTACAATTGACTGATCGATCACTCTAATCCAGTCGGCTTCGAGATCAGGCCAAATCAAGAGCTGCAATGCAATTGCTAACAACGCCAGCACAAGGCCGCTCATCATCATTAATACCAATGACTTTGTCGATCGCAATACCTGAGCCAATATGACAATGGGTAACCACTGGGCGAGACCAATAGAGATCCCAATCATCGGCGCTTCGAGTGCTATGATTGCCACAACGGTTATTCCGACAATCGAAACAACCACTGCTTTCAACCCTGACCTTGATCCGTGCGTCAATATGATCAATCCAACTAAAGCACCAGAAAACAGTGTTAAAGCCGTGGTGATGATCATAGTTGCGAATGGGCTTCCACCCATTAACGGCAATACGACCGCCACGATAGCCAGTAAACCGACTATTGTGGCAGCTTGATACGGCCCTTTAAGGGCGTATCTA
>JBLILW010000154.1:0-6549 GCA_047638435.1 Urechidicola sp. | reverse complement strand
AGCTAATTGCCCGTGCAATTCATGAAAGAAGCGACCGACACGCGCGCCCCATGATTCGAGTTAACTGTGCGGCGATTCCGAAGGAACTGTTTGAAAGTGAATTTTTCGGCCATATCAAAGGCGCGTTTACCGGTGCCATTAAGGATCGCACTGGTCGTTTCGAACTCGCCGATGGTGGCACCATCTTTCTCGATGAGGTCGGAGAAATTCCGCTGGAACTTCAGAGCAAACTTTTACGCGTATTGCAGGAAGGACAAATTGAACGGGTTGGAGAAGAGAAGACCCGCAATATCAACGTTCGAGTCATTGCTGCAACCAACCGTAATTTGAAAGCCGATTCAGAAGCTAAATTGTTCCGTGAGGATCTTTATTTTCGTCTCAATGTATTTCCAGTTGAAGTAGTTCCATTAAGGTTACGTAGCAGCGATATTCCGTTACTCGCCGCACATTTTATTTCCTTGCTTTGCAAACGTTACAATCGTGCTGAGCCCCTTCTTACACAGGCCAATGTGGCGCAACTGCAAGCTTATCATTGGCCCGGTAATGTCCGTGAACTACAAAATATCATGGAGCGTGCTGTCATTGTTGTTACTAATGGCAAGCTCGAATTTGACTTGCCGGGTAAATTAAGTGCTCTAGTTATCGAGACCAAAATAGTTGTACCCGAGTCCAATACGGCACAACCATTCGATGAACAGGAAAGATTGGCGCGTGATCGCGGCAATATAATAGCCGCACTGAAAATGACCGATGGCAGGGTGTCTGGCAAGCAAGGTGCTGCCGAACTACTCGGCATAAAGTCCACCACGCTGATATCACGGATGAATTCTCTGGGCATCGAGAAACCCGGGAAATGAGGATAGAGATAATTTAGTTTAGCGATTAAATTCCTAGGTGGAAATGCGGTGCGAGTGACCGCTACCACTTCCTCCAGGACACCAGGGGCAGTCTATCTATTTAGTAGTTTTGTTCTGAAGTCGTCTTTCGAATTTCAATTGATATTACGTCAATACGATTGTTATTACTGACAAGCTAAAGTAAGGCGTAGGCTTAAAAAGCAATGCATCATCTGGCAAACTCCTATCCCTTAAGGCGAGTTGTTAAAGTATCTACTTAAAAATCGGAAGCCAAAGTCTGCGTTCAGCAGTTGTGAGGGAGCCACTAACGGTGAAACGTTAGATTTAGGAGTCGACGATGGGTATTGTCGTCAAATTCACAAGTTGTCATTGTCAGGAATTATTTTTTCTAATTCATTATTCAAGCTATCTGTAACTTGCGACAACGCAAATAGCGTTTTTATATCCAAATGAATGAAAGGTAATAAAGTTGGTAAACCCTTAAATTTGTCGGTGGATACTGGACGTGATAACTATCATTCTAATAAACAGTCTTCGTATCAGTTGCTCTCAGAGGACTACAATTTTGATCGAAGAATTCACTCAGGATTGGATTTAATAAATCTAAAATTTAGCCGACCTGAATGGCGGCAATGCTCCTAGGCCGTTCATTGTTAAAGGATCATCTACAGACTTTTACGGGGAAAGTCGCTGCCATCCAGTACCAGTACCAGTCCCAAGGTCACTAGAGGGCAATCACCGAGTTTTTCTTTAGAGCGGCCTCGTTGAGCTTGCGGGTTTATTTTGGCGTCACCTTCAAAAAAGTGTTTGTCAGATCGTAGATCGTGATGGTCTGATCGAAACCAAAAAGGTCGCGTTCCTGTTGATAAACATGCGCTTCAATCGCTTCTTTTTGCTTCTACAACTGGTCGGATACTTGATAGAGCCGGACAAGGCTCATCTTTTCAAAGTTATAGTCGATGAGCTCACCTAAACCATTGGTTGCCTGTAGCCAACCGTGTGCCATCGCATCAAGGTCACTGTCTAGGTCTATAGAGTAAAGAATTTTGCCCTGTCAGTCATTGGTCGATGCGACTGGATAGTGATTGTCATTGCGCTTAAGGGACATCAAAAAAACGTCCGAGGTTTATCAGCGTGTGCTGCTTTACCTTGACGTTAACCCGTTCAGTTTCGACCAGTCGAAATGATTGATAGGTATTTCCAGACGGGTAAGTTTTTATGATGGTTTGATTACTGGCTTGCTGGGATCAAAAGCATACCAGCTGACTTTAAACTGCTAATAGTAGCCATAAGAAAAGGCGCCCAATGAGCGCCTTTTCTATTTAACCAGTTGAGCTTGGAGGCTAAACGACTGCCACTGGGAAGGCACTTTGTGCTGCGGTCATGTAGCTTTCCATTTCATTAAAGTTAAGGTAGCGATACACATCGTCCGCCATCATATTGATGTCGTTTGCGTAGGTCATGTATTCTTCCATGCTTGGAATTTTACCTAAAATAGACGCAACGGCAGATAACTCAGCGGAGGCTAAATAGACATCAGCACCAGCACCCAAACGGTTCGGGAAGTTTCTGGTTGAGGTCGAAACAACCGTGCTATTGGCTGCGACTCTGGCTTGATTACCCATACAGAGTGAACAGCCTGGCATTTCGGTACGAGCACCAGTACGGCCAAAGATATTGTAATAACCTTCGGCGGTTAATTGCGCTTCGTCCATTTTGGTGGGTGGTGCAATCCATAGTCGAGTTACAACTGGTCCTTCTAGTTTTTCGAGCAATTTACCTGCAGCACGGAAATGACCAATATTGGTCATGCATGAGCCAATGAAAACTTCATCAATTTTAGTGCCAGCAACGTCTGACAGAGTTTTGACGTCGTCAGGATCGTTCGGGCAAGCCAGCAATGGCTCTTTAATTTCGTTGAGGTCAATCTCAATAATTTCAGCATATTCGGCGTCGCTGTCGGCTTCCATTAATACTGGATTAGCTAACCAGGCTTCCATTTCGTCGATACGACGTTTGATGGTGCGCACATCACCATAGCCTTCGTGAATCATCCACTTGAACATGGTGATGTTCGAGTTCATGTATTCGATGATAGGTTCTTTATCGAGTTTAACGCTGCAGCCTGAAGATGATCGTTCTGCTGAGGCATCGGATAGTTCAAATGCCTGCTCAACTTTGAGCTTTGGTAATCCTTCGATTTCGAGGACACGACCGGAGAAGATATTCTTCTTGCCTTTTTTCTCAACCGTTAACAATCCGCGCTGAATTGCGACATAAGGAATAGCGTTGACTAAGTCACGCAAGGTGATGCCTGGCTGCATTTCGCCCTTAAAGCGAACCAGAACTGACTCTGGCATATCCAGTGGCATGACTCCGGTTGCTGCTGCGAAAGCAACTAAGCCAGAGCCAGCAGGGAATGAAATACCAATCGGAAAACGGGTGTGTGAATCACCACCAGTACCGACGGTGTCTGGCAATAACATGCGGTTCATCCACGAGTGGATAACACCGTCACCTGGACGCAGCGAAACACCGCCACGGGTCTGGATGAAATCAGGCAGCGTGTGGTGAGTAATGACATCGACTGGCTTAGGGTAGGGCGCTGTGTGACAAAAAGACTGCATGACTAGGTCAGCAGAAAACCCTAGGCAGGCTAAATCTTTCAGTTCGTCGCGTGTCATTGGGCCTGTTGTATCTTGCGACCCAACGGTGGTCATCTTTGGCTCACAGTACATGTCGGGGCGGACGCCCGGTACGCCACAAGCTTTGCCGACCATTTTTTGCGCTAAGGTGAAACCCTTGCCGCTGTCTTGCTTGACGACAGGTACTTCGAACACATCGCTTGTGGCTAAGCCGAGTGATTCGCGCGCTCGACCTGTGAGTCCACGGCCTATAATCAATGGAATACGACCACCAGCTTGAACTTCGTCTTTTAAAACATTGGTGCTGAGTTCAAAGGTTGCAAGCACTTCGTCACTATCATGTTTAGTTGCTTTTCCGGCAAAAGGATAAACGTCGATAATATCGCCAGTTTCCATTTTTGAAATGTCCATTTCTATCGGCAATGCGCCAGCATCTTCCATGGTATTGAAGAAGATAGGAGCGATTTTTGTTCCGAAACAATAGCCACCGTTACGCTTATTAGGAATAAAAGGAATGTCCTTACCCATGTGCCACAACACGGAGTTAGTGGCCGATTTCCGAGATGAACCGGTACCAACGACATCGCCGATATAAGCAACAGGGAAGCCTTCTTCCTTTAAAGTCTTGATTGTCTCTAACGGGTTGTCTGCAACGCCTTCGCGGGCAATTTTTAACATGGAATTACCATGTAACGGAATATCAGGGCGTGACCAGGCATCTTGTGCGGGTGACAGGTCATCAGTATTGGTTTCTCCTGGCACCTTAAATAGGGTGACAGTTACCTTGTCCGCTAATGGTGGTTTGCTGGTGAACCATTCAGCGTTGGCCCATGACTCGACTGTTTGCTTGGCATAAGCATTACCGGCATCGGCTTTTTCCTTTACGTCATGGAAGGCATCAAACATTAACAATGTATGTGATAGTGCTTTCGCCGCGGCGGCGGCAGTTGTTTCATTATCTAGGCCAGCAATTAGTGGCTGAATATTGTATCCACCTAACATCGAGCCCAAGATTTCGATCGCTTTAACAGGATCAATTAATGGTGAAGTTGCCTCGCCTGAACTAATAGCGGCTAAAAAGCCCGCTTTAACATAGGCTGCTTCATCTACACCTGCTGGTACGTGCTGGGTTAGCAATTGCAGCATATAGCTTTCTTCTCCGGCAGGAGGTGCTTTGAACAATGCTACCAAGTCGGCAGTCTGTTGCGCATCTAAAGGTTTCGGTGGAATACCTTCTAAGTCTCGCTCGGCGGTGTGGTCTCGATATGTCTGTAACATAATGTTCTCTCTAGCTCTGTAGGTTGCCCATCTGGTTGACCAGTCTAAAACTGTTCAAATTTAGCTTACTAATAAGCCTTGGACTTAACTGCGTTTATCAATAGGTTCATAGGCAAGGTCAATTGGTCCAGTATAAAGCTGTCTTGGGCGACCAATTTTATAGCCTGGCTGAGATATCATCTCGTTCCACTGCGTAACCCAGCCAACAGTTCGAGCCATTGCAAACATGACTGTAAACATGTTCATCGGAATACCCATGGCGAGGAAAATGATACCCGAGTAAAAGTCGACGTTCGGATAGAGGTTTCTGGCCACAAAGTATTCGTCTTCTAGCGCTACTTTCTCTAGTGCCATTGCGGTTTCGAGCATCTTTCGTTGCTCGCCTGTTGATTCCATCTCGCCGAGTAATTTATGACAAATTTCGCGGATCAAGGTCGCGCGAGGGTCAAAGTTTTTGTAGACGCGATGACCAAAGCCCATTAGGCGAAAGTCGTCTGTTTTATCCTTCGCACGGTCTATGAATGACTGCAACGGTTTGCCTGACTCGTTGATATCAATCAGCATACGGATAACGGCTTCGTTGGCACCACCGTGGGCTGGCCCCCAAAGTGCGGCAACACCCGCAGCAACTGCGGCAAATGGGTTGGCATCTGAACTACCGGCTAAACGAACGGTAGAGGTCGACGCATTTTGCTCGTGATCGGCATGCAAAATCAGGATAAGGTCAAGTGCCTTTGCTAGCAATGGACTAGGCTTGTATTCCTCCGTTGGCATAGAGAACATCATATGCAGGAAGTTCTCGGTGTAACTCAGATCATTACGCGGATAAACAAAAGGCTTACCCATCGCATATCGAAAGCTCCAAGCCGCGATAGTTGGCATTTTAGCTACCAGACGATGAGCCGTAATAATACGATGTTCAGGATTCTTGATATCCATGTGATCATGGTAGAAAGCAGCCAGAGCGCCGACAACACCAACCATAATGGCCATCGGATGGGCATCTCGACGAAAACCACTGAAGAAACGTTTGAGTGCTTCATGCAGCATAGTGTGATTCGTTATGTCTTCTTCAAACGCGTTCATCTCTGCCTTGTTAGGCAATTTATCATTCAATAGCAAATAGCAAACTTCCAAATAATTGCTCTGCTCGGCCAATTGCTCGATTGAGTATCCACGGTATTGCAACACACCTTTTCCGCCGTCAAGAAAAGTGACTCCGCTAGAACAACTAGCGGTAGACATAAACCCAGGGTCGTAAGTGAAGTAACCTAGTTCTTTGTAAAGAGTGCTAATGTCGATAGTCTTTGGCCCACTGGTGGGTGTGAGCAATGGCATTTGTACTTTCTTGCCCGTCTCGTCGTCGATAATAGTTACGGTTGACATGGATGTCCTCTCTCTTGATTCCGATTGTGGAATCGCCTGTTTTCTGGCGATTGGTGTCGTATCTGACTATTGATCTAAACGTAAGACCCGGGTGCTTACCCAGCAATTTTACGGCACGGCTGCAATATACCTTATTATTGAATGCCCTATATAGTTATCACTAGTAGTATTAAATAATGTAATCCTCAGGATTAAACCGTGCTGACCGCCATGTATGTATCGGTTATTGATTAGAGGGTATAAAGAATGGGAACCAGAACTCTTAATTGTTGACAATTATCGAATATTTAAGGCAATATATCCAAATTAAGAAACTAAAATTCAATTATTGTTGACAATTAAATGGACAAAGTAGAAAAAAAAGACGCTGACGTGACTCCGAT
>JBLILW010000153.1:0-6575 GCA_047638435.1 Urechidicola sp. | reverse complement strand
CTTATGTCGAACGCTGCGTCGATGCCTGCAAACAAGCCAAAAAAGTGATCGACGAGCTCGACGAACTGGTCGAAACAGGCTTTGCCGGAAAAGAAATCGAACTCGTTGCATCGATCATCAACGAACTTGATAGCATCGAAAAAGACACGGATAAAATGCAAATTAAAATTCGTTCGGCACTGTTAAAAATGGAAAAAAACTTGCCTGCCGTTGACGTTATGTTTTATTACAAAATTATCGAAGGTATCGGGGAAGTTGCCGATATTGCGCAGCGTATTGGCAGCCGTGTCGAGCTTTTACTGGCTAAATAATACCCGCAAAATAAAATGTCCCACCTGTTACACCGCTTTATTTCAGTATTATCTTTTAGGTAGCTCCTTATGGACCATGTCACCATTTACATCATACTCGCAGGCGCTCTCGGTCTTTTCATGGCCTGGGGCATCGGTGCTAACGACGTCGCAAATGCGATGGGTACATCGATTGGCGCTAAGGCACTCACCATTAAACAAGCCGTCATCATTGCCGCTATATTTGAATTTGCGGGTGCATTCCTGGCGGGTGGGCAAGTCACATCCACTATACGCAAAGGTATTATTGATAACGCGTAATCGCCGACACACCAGAATTACTCATATACGGCATGCTCGCTTCTCTAATGGCTGCAGGTACGTGGCTACTGATTGCGTCTCGTGCAGGCTGTCCTGTGTCAACCACACATACCATTGTTGGTGCCATTGTTGGTTTTGCTATTGTTGGTATCGGTTCAGAGGCCGTACATTGGAGCAAGGTTGGCAGCATTGTAATGAGCTGGGTGGTATCTCCAGTTTTGTCAGGTGCACTCGCATTTTTCTTATTCCGCAGTGTTCAAAGACTCATTTTAAACGCTGACAACCCACTCGCGATGGCGAAACGTTATGTCCCTGTATACATATTCCTCACCGGATTTATGATCGCACTGGTTACCTTGTTCAAAGGTTTAAAGCACATTGGTCTTGAATTTAGCACATCACAAAACTACATCATCGCCGTGGTTATTGGACTGATCGTAACCGGCATTGGTATGCTTTATATATCTCGACTTAAATTTGATCCGTCGGATGACAAAGACTTTCACTTTGCGAATGTCGAGAAGATTTTTAGCGTATTGATGGTCATAACGGCCTGCGCCATCGCTTTCGCGCATGGCTCTAATGACGTCGCGAATGCGGTTGGCCCAATGGCAGCAGTCATCAGCATCGCGAATGACGGTGTGGTTAACCAACAATCGGCAATGCCAGTATGGGTATTGCTAGTAGGTGGCGTTGGTATCGTACTTGGCCTTGCCATGTACGGCAAAAAAGTTATCGCCACTATCGGTAGCAAAATTACCGAATTGACACCAAGCCGAGGTTTTGCTTGTCAGCTTGCGGCATCGACCACTGTGGTAATCGCCTCGGGTACTGGATTGCCTATTTCGACCACCCACACCCTAGTTGGAGCGGTACTTGGTGTAGGTTTGGCCCGCGGTATTGGCGCGCTTAATCTTAGCGTGGTTGGTACTATTTTTATGTCATGGATGATCACCCTACCCGCAGGCGCACTGCTGTCTATTTTCTTCTTTTTCTTTTTTAAGGGCATCTTTAGTTAACCGAGATGATGGATTGAGAGGGGTTGCACTTTAATTTCAAACCCTACTGACCTCCCTTTGAAAAAGGGAGGGATTGTCGCTCAGAGCCCAAATAAACTACCGGATCATTTTCTTCCCATACTACATATTTTTGCATAATCACTTTAAACTGGTTTGATTCAATTAATGTGTCGAGCCAGCGCTTCACCGCACTGTAGTCACTTTGCACAAACCAATTGGGTTCAACACCGACAAATTGGCGGATGAACGGAAAGATTGCAATGTCGGCTAGTCTGATTTGATCATCGACTAAATAGGGCTGCTGATTCAATCTTTCATCGAGTAACTTTAAAAAAGGCTCCGCATTTTGACGATGTTCAAGTTGACTCATTTCTGTATGCCTATCGGCATATTTGTACTTATCTAGTAATGGTTTAAAATCATTGTCGCATTGCTTAATGAATTGATCGCTCACATGGCTGTTTTCTAGCCAGTGGTTGGGGTCTGCAATAGATAATGCCCAACGCATGATATCGATACTCTCATCGATTACCCTGCCCTCTGCTAATTGCAATACCGGCACGGTTGCCTTAGGAGACAAGGTCAACAACACCTGCGGCATATTGGAGAGTTTTACTTCGCGTAGTTCGGGTTTGATGCCGCAATGAAACAATGCCATTCTGGCCCGCATAGCAAATGGGCAGCGACGAAACGAGTATAAAATTGGTTTGGTGTTCAACATGTTTCTCGATCATAACTTCTTTTTAACTAAGGTTTGCAACTTAGCACGATTGAATTGTTCAAATCAAAAATGTTGAAACCAAACACATTAAAACCAAGACTTGAAAAAATGTTGTTTCAGTTTTAATCGATATCTCGTATACAGTTTTTTGACTACACTTTCTTAATTACATTAGCCAGCCTCCTACTATGTTTGATAGAACCAACTCAGAAGCAACCTCGTTTCAAGCAGATATTCAGAATGCCCTCTCGGCAATTGAAAGTATTATCCTCGGTAAGCCCAAACAAATCAGGCTTGCGGTTTCCTGTTTATTGGCTCAGGGCCATTGCTTAATCGAGGATTTGCCTGGCGTCGGCAAAACAACGCTGTCACAAACCATAGCTCAAGTGTTTGGTTTGAATTTCAGCCGAATTCAGTTTACCAGCGATCTATTGCCGGCGGATATTCTTGGCGTATCGATCTTTGACGCCAATAAACAAGTGTTTAATTTTCACCCTGGTCCCGTCTTTTCGCATTTTGTGCTTGCCGACGAAATCAATCGAGCCACACCAAAAACACAGAGCGCATTGCTCGAAGCAATGGAAGAAAGACAAATTACGGTAGAAGGTATTACCTATCCATTAGAAGCTCCTTTTTTTGTCATCGGCACACAAAACCCCCTCGATCAATCAGGTACTTTCCCTCTGCCTGAATCACAACTCGATCGATTTATGATGAAGGTTCAATTGGGCTACCCTGATGCCAAAGCCGAGCGTGCTTTGTTGACTGGCGACAATCCGCGTGACGTCATGAAAAATATGCCTGCTGTTATGGATATTCAAAAACTACGACAAATTCAACAGGCCGTCGGCAATATTCATTGTTCCAATGCATTGCTTGATTATGTTCAGCGCCTTATCCAGGCATCGCGGAACCCTGGATTGTTTCTATATGGTATTTCACCCCGTGCAGGTTTAGCGATTGTTCGTGCCAGTAAGGCCTGGGCATTAATGGCTGGCAGGCCGCATGTCGAGCCAGGTGATGTGAAGTCGGTATTCACCTCTGTTAGCTGCCATCGTCTTACAGGCACTGGGCAACAAAGCAAATCGATTGGGGTCTTAATTGCGGACCTTTTAGATCAAATTGCCATTCCATAGGACGATGGATATTGCCGAATGGCTTTAAACTTATTCTCCCTGCCAGCACCCGTTCGTCGCTATTTCGACGACTGGTTTGCACGCCATAATCCACCGAGTTACGAGCGTATCGAATTACACAATCGTAGACTCTATATCTTGCCCACGCGGTTCGGATATTTGTTTTCTGTTATGTTGGTGTTGTTATTTCTTGCGGCAATTAACTATCAAAATAGTATGGGGTTTGTTTTAACCTTTATGCTCACTGCGCTGGCAATTGTTAGCTTATGGCAAACGCACCAAAATATACTCGGGCTAGAAGTTTATCTACAAACCCCAAAAACTGTTTTTGCAGGGGAGACTTGTGACCTTTATTTTGAAATCAGTCATCGTAACAAGTTATCTCGTTATGCGATTGGCATTCAATACGCAGATCAAACACCTGTTTATTTGACAATCGAACCAGACAGCCAAGCACAAGCAGTAATTAAAGTACCAAGCACTAAACGCGGCCAGTTTAAGCCAAAGGGGCTGACTGTATTCACACGGTATCCTACCGGTTTATTACATGCCTGGGGCTGGCTCAAATTTGATATTCCTATTGTAATTTACCCAACACCTCTGGCTAGCTCAACATTGCAACACCATAGGCTTGAGCAACTAGATGGTAGAGCAACAATCCATACTATCGATGGGGATGACTTCGCTGGACTTAGAGAACATCGAGAAGGTGAGTCCCTTCGCCATGTTTCCTGGAAGGCCTATGCTCAGGGTAAAGGTTTATTAACCAAAACTTTTCAGGGCCATGCCCTTCCCTCCTTGTGGATCGACTGGTTTCAACTACGACAAGATTCGATTGAATCGAAGCTATCAGAAATGACTGCTCTTGTGCTTTTAGCAAACGCTAATAACCAACAATATGGTATTAAACTGCCCAATATCACCATCGAAAAACACCTCGGTGCTAGCCATAAACAGGCTTGCTTACTGGCAATAGCTACTTTTAACCAGGTGGATTTTGGACAAGACTTTGATCCAACACCAAAGAAGAAATCCAAGCCCAATACTAATGCAAGTTCAGAATAAACATCATTTAACAGTCAAGAATATCCCGCAGGAAGTTGCCAGCCAGGCTTCTATTTTTGCAGTTTGTGTTTGTTTTTTATTTTCTATTGCACCGCATTTTTTTCATCTACCTTTGTGGGTCAGCGGATTCGTTATCGTTGCCCTAGGTTGGCGTAGTTTTCAAAACTGGGGAATGATAAAGGCGCTGTCAAAATGGGTAATCGTACCTTTGGTTATATTTGGCGGTGTTGGTGTGTTTGCAGAATATTGGACGATTGTTGGGCGTGACGCTGGGTTAGCATTTCTGACGGTAATGATGTCCCTTAAATTCCTCGAGAGTCGTAATCATCGTGATTTGCTGATTTTGATTTTCCTTTGCTATTTTTTAATCGCCACTCATTTTCTGTATTCACAAAGCATTTTAACGGCGGCATTAATGCTGGCTACATTACTGGTAATTACCTCGACTCTGATATTAATCAATCAACGTGATGACAAACTATCGATCATGATTGGAGTAAAGGCCAGCGCTCGATTGATAATGATGTCGATCCCTTTAATGCTCATTTTGTTCCTTTTAGTGCCCCGTATTCCAGGGCCTTTATGGGGCCTCACCAATGAACAGCGAGGCGGTATTACCGGATTGAGTGATAGCATGTCACCCGGAAAAATTAGCCAATTGATTCGAAGTAACGAAGTAGCTTTTCGAATCAGTTTTAAAGGGGGTATTCCGGCCCAGTCTCAACTCTATTGGCGTGGCCCGGTGATGGCGTTGTTTGATGGCATCCAATGGTCTCAGTCTGAACGAAATAACATCAGTCGTCTTAATATTACCGTGTTTGATGAACCGACTGAATATACGGTCACGCTGGAACCCAATGGTGAACGTTGGTTGTTAGCTCTCGATATGCCAACCCAAATAGTTGCCAATAGCCAGATGACAGCCGACTTTCAGCTCACGGCTAAAAAACCGATTAATGATTTGCTGCGCTATACATTGCAATCAAGCCTACATTTTCAAGCTGGTCTCGATGAGACTGAAGATTACCTTCGATTAACCTCTCAGTATCCTGCCAATCAAAATCTACAAACAATAGCCCTGGGGCAGTCGATAGCGCATCATTACGATAAACCAGAGGATATTGTTAACCATGTATTGAACCTGTTTCGGACCCAGCCATACTTTTATACACTCTCCCCACCTTTGCTTAGAGGTGAAACGGTAGATCAGTTTTTATTCGAGACGCGGCGTGGTTTTTGTGAACACTACGCCGGCAGTTTTGCTTTGCTCATGCGAGCTGCTGGTATACCGTCGCGCATTGTTGCTGGCTATCAGGGTGGTGAATATAACAAGCTTGGCAATTATCTAATCGTTCGACAATCGGATGCTCATGCCTGGACAGAAGTTTGGATTGAAAACAGAGGATGGATTCGGGTTGACCCAACGGCTGCGGTATCACCAGACAGAATTGAATTAGGGCTAGATGAGGCGTTACCCAATGAAATATTGAGCTTTCGTATTCAAAATAGAAGCCCACTGTTTGGTAATGTCCTGTTTCGCTGGGACAGCATCCAAAATAATTGGAATAATTGGGTGTTAAATTATGATGAACGCAAACAAAGTAATTTTTTGCAGCAGTTAGGCGTGGGAATTAAAAACTCGAGTGATATGGTATTCGCGTTGATTTTTATGCTGCTAATGGTGACTGGGCTATACTGGATTATAGGTTGGTATCTAGCCAAACCTGCCAAACCTGCAAGGCTCGAACAGCATTTCAATCGCTTATTAAAAAAGCTAGCAAAGCTCGGACTTGAAAAGAAGCCTGCGGAAGATTCTCGTGCTTTTTTAAGACGTGTAGAAGAGAGTAAACTTGTCCAAACAACCGAAATTGAAGTGATCATTAACCTTTATAATCAAATCAAGTATGGCCCAGAACATTTAAACGGAAATATAAGCAAGAGTTTAAGCGAGAACATGGATAATAATTCAAGTGAGAATACGAGTGAGTCAGAATTAAAAGTGCTCAGCATACTGATTAATAAT
>JBLILW010000152.1:0-6631 GCA_047638435.1 Urechidicola sp. | reverse complement strand
GTTTTGCTATAGCTGTTGATTGCCTTCATATAAGCACGATCGAGCAGTTCGATTCGAGCAATGGGTATGCCCATTTGAATCGTCTCGATTGCAGTATCGACCGCTGATCGTACACTGGGGAAGTTAACAATAGCCGATGAAATCGCTTCGCTTAAACCGAAAAGACGCAAGGTAACTTCGGTGATGATGCCAAGCGTACCTTCCGATCCAACCAACAACCGTGTCAAATCGTAACCGGCTGACGACTTGCGGGCGCGGGTTCCGGTTTTAATTATCTCACCGCTGGCCGTTACCACCGTTAAAGCCAGTACGTTGTCGCGCATAGTGCCATAACGCACAGCATTGGTGCCTGATGCCCGGGTTGCGACCATGCCACCAATAGAAGCGTCTGCACCAGGATCGACAGGGAAAAATAAGCCACTGTCATGTAAATACTGATTTAATTGCTTGCGTGTCACCCCGGCCTGAACTCGACAATCTAGATCATCATTATTCACATCAATCACTGCATTCATTTCACTCAAGTCAATGCAAATACCACCTCGAGTTGCCTGCACATGGCCCTCCAATGAAGTGCCTGCGCCAAATGCAATAACGGGGACTTTGGCTTCGGCACACAAACCTACTATGGCGCTCACCTCTTCATTAGTTTGTGCAAAGCAAACCGCATCAGGTGCCTGTGTCGGGTGCCAGGACTCGCCTCTGCCATGTTGATGCAATACCGAATCAGCCGTCGAAAGTCGCCTGCCCAGTAATTCCACAAGCTGGGGGATAATGCCTTCTAATTTGATGTTCGGTGTTATTGTCTGAGTCATAGTATAATCTCAATTGCAGTGCACAAACTTATGGGCATCTCTAAAAATGCACTTTTGCCGCGATTGCGGCGTGGCCTCGTGGTCCCTACTTTTGGCAGCTCAGTGCTGGTGCGCCAGCCCGGTCGATCCTCATATACTAAAGTACACTCAGGTTCTCCGCGCGGTGCTTTCTTACACTTATTGCCATAGATGGCATGTATGTCAGTTTTGTAGGAGCAAAAAAACAGTCCACGCTCCCCTATTTTTAGAGACGCCCTGATAACAAAGTTTGGGTTCTTCGTAAAACAATGTGACGGTCAAGACGACACATGTAACTCGCCACAGTTAATGTGAATAAAGTCGCCTGTCGACGTAGCCTCTTTGGGTTAGGTGATACGGATACTTTGGAATCACTGCTAAAGCCATTCGGCTCATTGCTAATCTTCCTACCAAAGATAGTCAGATTGTCTGTTAATTTATACAGTACCTCAAGAATTCTTTAATTCTGTCTAATTGAAATTACAATAAATCACTTGTGGCCCAAGAATCAGAGTTAAACCCACGAACTTTGCATTCATCCTGAGGTTTGTGAACTACAATTGCTCTTTCAGAAAACTGTCTAAACTCACCTTTTATGACACCTAATATTTCCCAACTAATCATTCCAGTATTACAGTTAAAGAATTTATCAATCACGTAGCCACTTTTATACAACCCCTCATTTGTTTGATACATAGCAGCAAAGTCGATAGTTTTTCCACTCCAACCAGTAAAGGGATACTCGTACCCACCTTTTGTACTGTCAGCACTCCTAATATCCGTAATCAATCCAAGCACTAACAATAAGACAGTAAGCATGCCTAAAATCAAAAATATGGATTTAATCAATGTAATGTGACTCCTGAGCATGTTAGTAGAATAGTCTTTATGATTATAGCTAGGGTGGAATAGAGGAAACATTATACCTATTTCCCAGCAGATGGTTTTTTGACAAGGTCTTTTAAGTGTAAAAATTTAACTTGTCAGTACTTTCATCAACTGCTAATTCTAAATGAGCTCTTGCATTAGACCATTCCCAGTAAAGCCCCAAACCCTCTTCCTCATTAGGTACCAATCGCCTATGGATATGAATCGACATCAAACTTGTGTGCGCCCTGTCAAAGTAGTCAAATTGTCTAATGGCTATCTGTTAATAGGTATACTGTCATCGAAGTTTCGAATAGTAATGGATGCTGAGGCCAAAGGCACATTCGTTACAGGCCTTTTTTCACTGGATTTTTATCCAACATTGCCATAAATAATTCAACATAAGGCTAGGAACTGAGTAGCGAAGCTTCTTTAAATAAATTCTTTAAATTAAATACTCCGGAGAATTACTTCTATGCCTGTCATCTCTTGGTTGTCACTGACTTGGTGTGCACTTCCTGTTATCTTGATTTGTGGCGTCTACTTTTATTGGGATGGTAAACCGGCTGATATTTTGTTAGCCAGTGCCCGCATGACACTGCAGTTGATAGCCGTTGGCTATGTTCTGGTCGCATTGTTCGGAAATCCTTCCATCTGGTTAACCATAGGCGTGTTGGCCGTGATGATATCAGCGGCGGCATGGATTTCGATTCGTCCCGTAAATCATCAAAAAGGTTTTCTACAACCAGCTTTTATAGCATTAAGTGTGTCAGTCGGGTTGCATCTGTTAATTACACTCAAACTCGTTTTAGCGATTGATGTTTGGTATGAGCCTCGTGTCATTATACCGTTAGCCGGAATGTATTTTGCCAATGCTATGAATGCCATTAGTTTGGCTGCAGAGCGTTATCATTCGGAGTTACATGAAGGGAAAGATGAAAAAACAGCGCGTTTAAGCGCATTTCATGCGGCTATGATTCCTCAGATAAACGGTTTGTTAGCGGTTGGGCTAGTTGCCTTGCCAGGTATGATGACCGGGCAAATTCTCTCGGGCGTTTCGCCTCTTATCGCAGTACGTTACCAGATTATGATAATGACGATGATTCTAGGAGCCAGCGGAATGGGAGCCGCTATGATGCTTTGGTTACTAGGGCGCAGCTACCGCAAGACGCCAATGACAACCATAAAATAAAGACCATCACTAATAAACGCTTTTCAAATTGTTTAATGAAGCGAAAGTGAAGCCTCTCTGGGTTAAATCATGTCGATTATTTAAAATCACTAATCGAACCATCCAGTTCATTGCTTATCTTCCTGTCAAAGTAACCAAATAGTCTATAATTGTTTTTTAAAACGCATACTGTTAACCGGAATTCCATGAAACTTACAAAAGACAATATCACTGCATTAGAAACTCACGAAAGGGTACTTTTTATTAATTCACTTTCTGGTTTTAAGAGTGCAAATTTGGTAGGTACTGCCAATGATAAAAAAAATAGCAATTTAGCCATCATATCTTCAGTCGTACATTTAGGTGCAAATCCTCCGTTGCTGGGGATGGTGATGCGACCACATACCGTGCCACGAGGTACTTTAGAAAACATTCTTGATACCGGTGTTTATACACTTAACCATGTGCATGAAGATATTTACCAACAAGCTCATCAGACTTCTGCTCGATACCCAGAAGATGTTTCTGAATTTGATGAAGTGGGTTTTACAGAGCAATGGGAAGATGGTTTTAATGCCCCTTTTGTTGAAGAAAGTCGCATCAAAATAGGTATGCAATTTCGAGAGAAACACACTTTAGATATCAACGGCACTGAATTTGTCATTGGTGAAATAGTCAGTATTGAAATGGCAGATGAATTTGTCGCAGGGGATGGCTTCGTCTCCCTCGAAAAAGCTGGCACGGTGGCAGTTAGCAGCCTGGATACTTATCATTCAACTAGCACGCTTGCTAGTCTTAGTTATGCTAAACCCGAGAACGAAACCACCCTATTAAATCGAAATAACACCACATCATTATCAATTATTGATAATCGAGAAACGCCTGATTCAGGCCCCAAATGTGTGCTAGTAATAGCGGCCAGTGGCGGTATCGGACAGGCTTATTGCGAGAACATCGTTGCACAATTCCCCAATGTTCAGCTGATTAGAATGGCTCGTAATACGAAAAAATTGCCTTTATTGGCGACTGATGTCTTAGACATCGAAGTCGATCTCAGTAATGACGACAGCATCGATGATGCAATTTCAGCGTTACCAAAAACTCTCCCTATTGATTGGATCTTTGTCGCCTCCGGCTGGTTACATGATGAACAAATGAAGCCAGAAAAAACCTACCGAAGTTTAACTCGGAAGCAATTAATACACTCTTACAATATCAATGCGGTAGGCCCCACTTTATTCATCACTCGCTTATTGGCTAAAGTTGATAAAAAACATCCGATTAAAATAGGGGTTCTGTCTGCCCGAGTAGGCAGTGTAAGTGATAATCGCTTAGGCGGTTGGCACTCTTATCGTGCCAGTAAATCAGCATTGCATATGTTGATCAAGAATATTGCGATTGAATGTAACAACACCCGAAAGCCAATTACCATTGTTGGTCTACAGCCGGGTACTACTGATACAGCATTGTCAGCGCCATTTCAAAAAAACCTAACTGCAGCACAATTACAAACAACTGAATTTACTGCTAAACAACTCATTAAAGTAATGAATGTCTTAGAAAAGGATGATTCAGGTAAGTTATTCGATTTCGAAGGTTTTCGGTTCGAGCCTTAATCAGCTATAGCCCACTGCTTTTGGCCAAACCAGAGGGGTTTATTGTAATACATCACTCTATTACTAACTGAAATGGTAAAGTGACGGTTTCAAAAACACTCGATGTTAAATCAAAGGTCCTGTTTATTTCTAATACTGATCAAAAAATCCAGAGTAATGATCATCCGGAGCCCTATGTACTATCGGCTCCTTAAATCGCTACTCATGATGTTACCTCTGCGCTTTTTCTATTCTCTATAACAATCCGGTGTTCTCTTAGAAAAGTATACAAACCTGTTCCTATAATAATCGTAGACCCAATGAGGGTGAGCATATCAACGCTCTCGCCAAAAACGAATACGCCAACCAGCAGCGAGAATAGAAGCCTTGAATACCTAAAAGACGCCACAATAGAGGCATTTCCCACTCGGCTTGCCGATACAATAGCGTAATAGCCTGAAATACTAAAAACGATAGTACAACCAAAATAGACGAGTTCTTTTCCTGCAATAGGGGCAATATCTTGAGGGCTAACGAGCAAACAGATTGCGCCGGCGACAACGAGAGACGAAAAGGCTTGGAAAGAGATTATCGACGATTCAACACCAGAAGGAATGACACGGGTCACTAAATCTCTAACAGCCACACCCAAAACAGCAACAAGCACCCACAATACCGATGGATTGAACCCACCAAATCCCGGTTTTATTATCAGCAAAACACCAATAAAGCCGACGCAAACAGCCGTCCATCGACGCCATCCAACGCTTTCACTTAAGAATAGAGCGGCACCCATAGTGATTGTTAATGGTGTTACTTGAAACACTGCCGCGACTGTTGATAAAGGAACCAGCGATAATGCCGTGACAAACGCAATGGCCGCAACAGACTCTGCAAACATTCTAATCAGTGTTTCTAGCGTCCATACGTTAGATGCCAATAAGCTGTGCCCACTTATGCGGGCCAGCAATGCAAAAAACACAGAACTACACAACCCAATAACAATCAGAATTTGACCGATAGAGATAGTGCTGGAAAGTTGCTTAATGAACGCATCTTCTATCGTAAATCCCGCCATCGCAGCGAGCATTAACAATATTCCTTTTCGGTTATTTATGCTGTTGTTCAAAGTTAATGACGCCAATCGTTAATCGACCTGTAATGTAAATTAAAGTGACCACAGAAGGAACTCATCAAATCAGAATTAACTGTATTTAGGTGCTTTACCTGTTAAATTAAGATGTTGATTTTTTATCTGGTAAGCCCTCTTTTTCTTGAACACCGCCATGGTGGTTAAATCCGTAATCCATTGCAATGGCGGCAACATAGAGCTGTCGAGGTTCCATTTGTAAATACCTTTATTGTGATATGGGTTACCCAAACCCATCTATCCATATGTGTAATTGCTTAATAAACCTCCTGAACCTGAGGGTCACACAATTTTTATAACGTTCACCACCAAATTTGAACGGCATCTGACCTAACAAGTTTAAAATAAAAATGACACCCTCCCACTTTTAATAAACATTATCGTTTAGACTGATAGGCTTACTAGTTAGTAGATTTTGTAGCATAGATGGTTTTAAAATATGAACTCAAATAAACAAGCAATTATCCTTTTAGACGGCGGCATGGGCCAAGAACTGGTCAAGCGCAGCAGCAAACAAATCACACCGCTTTGGTCAACCCAGGTAATGATTGACGAACCTGAAATCGTGCATGATTTACATGTTGATTTTATCCTTGCTGGATCGCGCGTGATTACTCTAAATGCCTATACCATGACACCTGAAAGACTGGCGCGTGATGCTCAAATCGAAGACTTCGAAAAGCTTCAATTAGCCGCTGTCAGTGCAGCCACGAGGGCGCGTTCTAGTGTGGGTATTCCAGGCGTTAGAATTGCTGGTTGCTTACCACCATTAGTTGCGAGTTTTCATGCTGAAGTGTCACCCGAATACGACGCAATGCTAGAAAGCTACAGCAAAATAGTCGCCATTCAAGCCCCCCATGTTGACCTATTCTTGTGTGAAACCATGTCATCAATTGCCGAGGCAAAAGCCGCTTTGATCTCTGCCAAAAAGACAGGACTGCCCGTATGGGTTTCTTTAACCATTCAAGACAATGGTCAAGGCGTATTGCGCAGTGGCGAGTCATTAGCAGAAGCC
>JBLILW010000151.1:0-6644 GCA_047638435.1 Urechidicola sp. | reverse complement strand
TCTGCAAAAGTATGCGAGATACTTATCAACTAGCAGTCGTGACCAACGATATTTATACCCGTGAAGACGCCGAATTTCTGGTTCGCAGTGGCGCGTTGGATGCTGATCGTATTGTTGGTGTCGAAACTGGCGGTTGCCCGCATACCGCAATAAGGGAAGATGCATCAATGAATCTTGCCGCGGTACAGGATTTAAGCGAACTCCATGAAAACCTTGATATCATTTTTATTGAAAGTGGCGGCGATAATTTATCGGCCACTTTCAGCCCAGAATTAGCAGACCTGATGATTTACGTTATCGACGTTGCCGAAGGGGAAAAAATCCCACGCAAAGGTGGCCCGGGCATTACTAGGTCTGATTTGTTAATTATTAACAAAATTGACCTCGCACCCTATGTCGGCGCTTCGCTCGAAGTAATGGAAGCGGACACTAAACGTATGCGTGGCGATAGGCCCTATGTCTTTACCAACTTGAAAGACGATACCGGTCTTACTCGCGTTATTGAATTCATCATTGATCAAGGCATGCTTTGAGGGATCAAAGTGCAGCAACATAATATAATGGAGGATTGTAAGGATGACCAGGCTAAGAACTAACCCATCCATCGTGACAGTATGCATTAGGCGAAAACGGTTTACAGGGCATTCATCCCAATAAGTGCATTCTTAGAGAGACCCAAGTGATTAACCAAATGAGTCAGGGCACTGCCAAATCGCCGATGCCTACGCGCATTTTCATCAAATGATGCTGATTTTTGCTCCAGTATCGTCGACAGATCACGTCCACTGTCATGATCAATATCGAGATAACTAAGGCGCGCTAGTTAACTCGTTGATAGGATACACCTCTTTTAAATGATTCAATTTTGCTGAATAGTAATTCGGGCCAATCATTATGGACAAGCAAATAATGCCTATAAACCTTCACGCCATAAATCACAAGATTGTTGATGGCGAAAACGCCTCTGTTGAGCTGGATTGCATCTATTCAATCAAAGGCCATGACTTGATCGACTCGATCGAACGAATCAAGCAAATACATCAACCCAACTGTTGCCTACTGCCATTATCGGCGGTCTCTGGGGGTGGTGGCGTATTTCAAGTCGAGAAGCCGATGGGTAAACAAGTCATTGGCATTCAGTTATGCGCCAGTAATTCGCCTCAGGTGACGCGATCTAACCATGTTGATATTACAAAAGTCGGACTCGATGACATCATCATCGATGAGCAACAGAACAACATCTATGCCGGCAGCGCAATCACACTGGCGCAACTCAATCAGGTATTGGGGGACGAACTAGGCGAGCAATTTAAAGTCCTTGGTGCCGATTTAACCAGCTACACGTATGCCCAGGTTGGTGCCACCTTTATGACTGGTGGAATGGGTCCGCAACGCCGCTACTTTAGCGATAGCGTGATCGAAGTATCGTTACATAATGGTGATGATTTAATTCGCATCGATGGTGATGAATTACAAAATTATGCAGGTACTTATGGCTGGACTGGAATAGTGTCGGCGGTTTGCTGCGCGTATGTCGAGCTGCCAGCGGTTGAAATTGCATTCGCTATTCCCGTCAATGATTCACCGTCAGAGCTGTCTCGACTACTCCAACATTTATCTTCATTTTGTTACCTAAAGATCGAGAATGGAAAGGTATTCTCAAACGATGGCGGCACCAATTTGATATTGGGCCTTGAACATATCACCATCGATGCGATGCAACCGTTTGTAGCAAGTGGCGATAATGCGTTGACGACACGCGCTAAACAATTGCAAGCAAACTGCCAGGCTGCTAATGCAGACGGTCTGATTTTTGTTAATGGCTATAGTCATCTGCCTGTTGATGAGTTTTTGTTTGAACTGGTGGATGACCCAGATTCAGACGAATTTACTATCGCTGGTATCGCGCTTGATCACACTGAAGTATTTAAAGACCCCGATCAAATGCGGGCGGTACGCGAGGGTGTGCCATTTGCGGCACGCACCCAGGCACCCAAGGATCGTTTTGTTTTCAAATACCATACGGATATTAACATTCAGCTCAATCAAGACTGTGTTGCTGACGCTATGGACCGACTCTGGCAAGCCAATCAACATTATGTTGGATCAGTCGATCAAATTATAAAATCTAATGCCAAACTTACGGGGCAAATTATTGTTTATGGTCATCTCAACCCATATGGTGTGGATCCTCACAATCGAATCACGCTTGCCTGTGATGATAAAGCTATCTATGAACAGGCGGTTGCCGACATTCATAACCTTAAAGATGAATTTGTTCATAGCCTGAGATCACTGTGCGACGACACTGGCTGCAGCTTCATTGGAGGCGAAAAAAGCGCCGGATCGGAGTATTCTCTATTCCCAGCATTTGGCGGCCCTGAGCTGGCACCACCCCTGCTGTCAGCTAAATTTAAACGTCAGGCCGAGACAATAGGAGCGGCGTCCACTTTATTTAGCTGGCGTTCTATCGAGCCATATTCTGGATAAATCTATTTGATTTAAACCACTTGACTTCACAGCCGTCTCATTAGGTTTGTGCGCAATTGTTTCAAACGTTTGTTGGTAAAGCAGAGGCATGTTTTGATGCTGAAACGAAATAAAACAAATAGAATACCCGTCATTCCGGACAGCGCTTTTTGGTGATTCAGAATCCAGCAGTTTCAATGAGCCTCTGGATACCGCGTCAAAGCCGGTATGACGATTCCACTTTTACGGGACAGCAGTGGTTTGTCTTAAGTCATTTCAACTTACGAATTTAGAGAACACAATGAAAGCAGGCGACAAGGTGTACTATCTTCATACCAATCAATTAGGGTGTGAAACGAAATTTGCAGCAATGGTCATAGCGGTTGAAGATGACGGTATTTTCATTCGGGTGGGGCGACTCAATGTCGATCTACAGGAAATTAAAACATTTGAATCGCTCGTGCCAGCTAAATCATTAGTACCACGCAATACTCCTTGTAGCTTTGAAGATGAGCTGAAAGTTCACACAACAGCCCGATAGCTTACTAACAGGACACTCAATTGATTACTACACTAAACGCCATTGCGCCAATTTTCCTTATCATAGCGCTGGGTCATTTACTGTTTCGTACTCGCGTTGCTGATGAACAGGTTTGGTCGGCGATAGAGCATATTTGTTTCTATTTACTGCTACCCTTCCTCATCGTTCGCACCTTAAGCCGAGCCAACTTAACCAGCGTGCCCGTTCTCGACTTCATGCTGGTATTAGTATCGGCTATTGCCGGCATGTCCTTTCTCCTTATTTTAATGCATTACCTTCTACGATCGCGATACCCAAACAGCGGCCCCACTTTTAGCAGCTTGTTCCAGGGCGCAACGCGGTTTCATGGCTTTGTCGCACTGGCCATTATTGGACCCCTTTATGGCGATCATGGCATCACACTGGCGGCTCTGGCATTGGCGATTATGATACCAGTACTCAACATTGCCAATGTGATAGTGCTGACTATTTATGGCAGCAACGATAGCGTTGCCAATGGTCGGCAAATATTGTTTCGCATCATCACCAACCCGCTGATAATAGCTTGTGTCGTTGGACTGATCTTGAACTGGACTGGCATGCCTGACATCATCTTTAATACTATCGACATTATTGGTAACGGTGGTCTGGGGCTGACTTTACTGGCCGTCGGTGCTGGATTGAAGCTCGATCAAATAGCGGGAGACAAACTATTGGTGACCGTTGGTGTGTTAATTCGTCTAATCGGCATGCCGCTGATGGTTATCGCCATAGCCTCATTAATCGGGTTGGAAGGTTTGCCACGCACAGTCGCTATTATTGCTGGCGCAGTACCCACTGCCGCATCGGCTTATGTTATGGCGCGCAAAATGGGAGGCAATGCTGACCTCATGTCTAATATTCTCACCTTTCAAGTGATCGTATCGTTCGTGACACTGCCGCTGTTTATTTATATTGCGGAACATTACTAGGCGCCTTCGATGTTTGGCGCACAAAGGAATTTCGCTAATTGATTAACGCTATACAACAGGTGGCACGAGAACAAAATTACCAAAATGCTTCTTTTCTAAAAATAGTTTCTGTGCCTCGCGAATATCTTTTAAGGCAAACGTCCTTGCGACTAGCGGCTTAATATCTCCGTTTTCTATGTACGAAATCAAATTTGGGAACACGGGTTCGTCCCAGGCAGTGCAACCGATAAGGTTCAAGTCCTTCAAATAAAAATGACGCATGTCCAGTGTCACCAGTGGGCCGGCGATCGCCCCAGAAGAGGCATATCGACCGCCCGACTTCAACACTTTTAAGATAGAACCAAAGCCGTCGCCTGCAACATTGTCAAACGCCACATCAACCGAACGATCACCCAAGACCTGGGTTAAGTCGGCCCCTCTTTCCAGTATTTGATCTGCGCCTAATTGCCGTAGATGATCAAACTTCGATGCACTCGATAATGCGATTACCTTAGCGCCACGGCGCTTAGCCAACTGCACAACCGCTGACCCGACACCACCCGAAGCACCGGTTACCAACACGGTATCGGCACTAGTAACGTTGGCGCGATGAACCATGTTCTCTGCGGTGCCATAAGCACATGGAATAGTCGCTAGTTCGACATCACTCCAATCGCAGTCAATGGAAAAAACCTCACTGGCTGGTACCACCACGTATTGTGCAAAGGCACCGTCAAAATCCGAACCCATCCATCGGTTTTCAAGCGAATCAAATCCATTGGTTCGTATACAGGAACGAACTAAAACGCGACAACCTAATAGAGGGTCAAATTCACTGGAAGCTGTCTTGACGACTCTACCACAACAATCTGTACCCTGAATGAAGGGGAAAGGCGTCGACTCATTCCATCCCCCATCGGCTATATCATTCGTTTCATCACCACTTTCATCATCAGACGCCTGCTCAGTGCCAGTCGTCACTGAATCCGAATACCAGCCGAGTCGAGTATTAATTTCAGTATTATTAACACCCGCCGCAAGCACCTGGATTAACACTTCACCCACACTTAATTCAGGCATCGATACATCGCAATATTCCAGCCGTTCATAACCACCAACACCGGTTGTCACGACCGCTTTCATGGTTGGACGACTGTCGGTAATATCGAATCGCTGGTTATTATTCACTTTGGCTTCCTCTGAATGATTAGTCGAGCTATCGACTGAATTGACGTCTGATACAAATCCGACACACTAGGTTTGAAGTTAACTGAACGCAACAGTTTTATTAAAATAAACCCAGTAACAATAAGGCATGTCCAATATACTGCGTTGTTAATTATTAGCTGATCAACCATCATGGCGCAGTATTTCGATCTTGGTAATCATAGCTTTCCGATCTCGACATCATCGGAGCTGGCACAACGCTGGTTCGACCGTGGGCTAGCCTGGTGTTATGGCTTTAATCATGAAGAGGCCATTCGTTGCTTTCAAAACACGATTACTGAAGACCCAACGTGTGCCATGGGTTATTGGGGTATTGCTTACGCCAATGGCCCTTTTTATAACAAACCCTGGGATTGGTACGGCGAATTCGAACGTGGGCCTACGATCAGAATCTGTCATGACGCCTGTCAAAAAGCACGTCAACTTGGTACGGATAGTACGCCGCTCGAACAACAGCTGATTCAGGCTTTGGCTCATAAATTCCCGGCCAATCCATTGGCTACTATCGAAATACTCGAGCAGGCAGAGAAAATCTATGCTTTGCACATGCGTAAAGTGCTCAAGCACTCGCCAGACCACTTAGATATTATTTGCATGACCGCCGAAGCATTGATGAACCTAAATCGCTGGCAGCTTTGGGATTTTCGATCGGGCACACATACTCTAGGTGCGCACACTGCTGAGGTGTATCAAATTTTAGAACATGGCCTTGTGCTGTCAAAACAACGCCATCCAGGCATTTTGCACTTTTATATCCACTTGGTTGAAATGTCACCAACACCCGAAGATGCATTGAAGGTAGCCAATCAGTTACGCAGTGTAAAAACCGATAGTGGACATCTTGTCCACATGGCGACTCATATTGACATGCTCTGTGGGCAATATAAGCAAGCAGTTGAATCCAATGATCAGGCGATCGAACGTGATTTAGAATACCTTGCTCTTCGTGGCACAGAGGAGTTTTACCTTATATCCTGTTTGCACAATTATCACATGAAAATGTCGGCGGCTATGTTTCTCGGTCAGTTCACCTCCGCCATGGAAGCGGCCAAAGGCGCCAGAGCCATTGTTAATCCCGGCTTATTCCAGGGTGACAAACGTTACTTCGCAACAACCCTCGAAGGTTATTATTCTGCCAGCGTGCATGTACTTATTCGATTTGGCCATTGGCAAGCCATCATTGACGAACGCATCTCTGGCACAAACGCTTGCTACCTGGTGACGACAACACTGCTCCATTACGCCAAAGCCATCGCCCACGCGGCCCTTGGCAATCACGCCGACGCAAATCAACATCGCCACCAATTTGAACAACTGAGCGCCAACGTACCCGACTGGCATGTGATGGCCAACAATCCAACCAGCAACATACTGGCAGTTGCACGAGCGATGATGAATGGCGAAGTCGAATACCATGCTGGCAACCATGACGTGGGATATGACTTTCTACGGCAGGCCTCTGCGTTATCCGATCAACT
>JBLILW010000150.1:0-6646 GCA_047638435.1 Urechidicola sp. | reverse complement strand
TAAAGGGTAAATGCCGATCGGGCAGTAAATATACGGTTGAATGGACGAGTAAATATCGTCGCTCACCAATTTGGTTTGTTGCGCCAAAGTGGATACTTGTATCGTTTAAGGTGAGGGTCGCTTTCGGAAACTGAAGCTCTATGGTTGAAAGGTCGATTTCACTTGCTGATAATTTAGACTCGGTTTCGCCGCTAGCAATGCTGATTACTCTCTCAATGGTAATATTGTTTGCTAGCCATTTTATCGGTGATACGATTTGCCACTGACCATTGGCACGGGTCAGGTTGATATTGTCATCGGCGGTCTGGATTGATACTCGGTTAATGTCCTGAAGCTTTAGTGACGTGATACGGCTCTGTGGGTTGTATCCGGTTTGGACATCGAATCGATTGCCTATATAAGTGAATAGAATAATTAATATGATTAGTGCGTAATTAATAAGCCAGCGTTTGGACATTAATTTCATTCTGTATAATCCTCAGGTCTGCTTAATGACGTTAGGTTAACGACTGCGGCGCTTTAGCCAGATACGCAACCCCAATCCAACCAGGAGTAACGGTAGTATGATCAGAAAAACAACGGCTATAATCACCTGTTGAGTTTGAGATAACTCCAGACGGGTATCTGGTGCGGCACGAGGGCTAATCGATATAAGATTATCGTCATGGCTCAACCAGTTAAATAAGTTAAGGCCTAGCTCAAGGTTTGCACCGTTGCCAAGATAATTGTTTGACAGAAAGTCAGCATCGCCTACGACCGCAATTCGTTGCTGCGATGAAC
This sequence comes from Urechidicola sp., assembly GCA_047638435.1. Taxonomy (GTDB): domain Bacteria; phylum Pseudomonadota; class Gammaproteobacteria. The sequence goes on along the minus strand of JBLILW010000150.1, from coordinate 5,866 downwards.
CAGAGTTATTTTCAATAGAAGTCGCCATAGTCGATCGAGAAATAGTTAATCCAATATTAAGCGGGCCGTTTATCTCATCGGCATCGTCACCATTGTGTATTTTACCTTTTAACTCTCCAGTTTCATTCCAGCTAGATTCGCCACTGACCAAGAAATTAAGTGGCTGCCATAGGGTTTCATCACCGTGATACTCAATCGCCTGTGTTTGTGGATAGAGCGACAGGCTTTCTACATTTTGGGTGATTGGGTGTCTGGGGTATTCGGCTACCAGTGCGAAGTCAACGCGGTCGAGCCCGAGCAATTGGCTATTCGGGTCGACAATAATGCCTGGCAAGAATTCGATAGCAAGCGCATCGGCTAACCGGTCGATTGGGCTTATGATTGTGCCGGGGTCTGCCAGCCAAAGTAGGTTGCCACCTGTCTCGATGTAACTTTTCAATAAATCAATTTCGCCTGGCAATAGGGCAATTTGGGGACTGGCAATGACTAACACATCGGTATTCTGCGGGATACTGCTAGACTCTGTTAGGTTTAAATTTTCGATGGTATAACCTTTGCTCGCCAGGCGTGTCGCGAATTCACTAAAATCGTGGTTGGCATCGCTGTACGGATTACGCTCACCGTGACCCTGTAAAAAAACAACCCAACGTTCACCCTGTCGCAACAGGCGTTGAATACTATTAGTCACTTGGGACTCAGTCGCTAATGAAATCTTCTCGCTTCGGTCTTGATATTCGATAACGATTTCAGCATCTTGGCGGATATCGTATTGACGTAACAATTCTGGATAAAGATCAGGGTTTAAGGTTTCTACTTGAATCAAAGGTTGTTGATCCTGAAAACGCTGAAACAGCTGATTGAGTAGAACGCCCATTTCATTGCCCGGCGTGGCAAAAATGGTCACCTTCAGTGGCTGTTCTAATGACTGGGCGAGGCGAATGCTTTCTGGGGATAGACTGTTGCGTTGATTCTTGGTGAGGTCGATAGAGACCGAATACAATTGGCTGAACCAAGCCATAACTCCCATCGCCAATAAAAACAAAATCAGGAAAACCGTTGATTGCAGGCGGATTTTGTTACGGGTTGATTTATCGACGATCATAGCAGGCGCTCCCGATCCAACTGGCGAATCGTGAGAACTAAAAAGACGGTGATGAATATTAGGTAATAAGCGACATCGGCTGTATTGAATACACCTTCGAGCATAGTTTGATGATGCTGTAATGGCGAGAGATAGGATACAACGCCCTGATTGTCTGGCAGAGCTTGACCAATCCAGTCGACAATCCACAGCATCAGCAGGGCACCAAATGTGCCGACCGCGGCAATGGTCTGGTTTTCTGTCAGGCTTGATAGATAAAGCCCTATCGACGCGAATGAGCTAAGCAATAACAGCATCGAAATATAAATAGACAGGAGTTTGCCAACATCGATTGCAGTGCCGATGAATAACGACAATGGCATCAGCATTAGCAAGCTGACCAGGATGAACACAAAGAAAAATAGCCCGAGGAATTTCCCTAGCACAATTTCAGTCATGCTGATTGGTGACGAAATGAGTAAGGTGAGTGTTTTGTTGCGCTTCTCTTCGGCAATAGAGCGCATGGTGATGAGTGGCATGATCATCAGTAATATAATCGCTGCAAGCGAGAATAGGGGCGCAATCACAATATCAGTGACGCCTGGTACATTTTCAAATTGTAATAACTGAGGTTGCAGTAAAAAGAAGTTATCTATTTGTGCCAGAAACATATAACCAAGTAACACTTGAACGACCGCAAGAATAATCCAGGCCAATGGTGATAGGAACAGCGTGCTGACTTCGCGTTTGGCAATGGTTAAAATCATATTTTGGCTGCCTCTGCTTTGTCTGAAGCATCATTGATTTTTTCTTCTAGGGTAAGATCGATAAATAAATCTTCCAGTGAGTGCTGGTCGGGGATTAGTTCGAATAATTGCCATTGCTGCTGCACCGATTGCTGAACAATAGCCTGTGCAGGCGACTCGCCATCAAAGAATAGTTTAAAATGATGGCTGTCAATGGCGTCCACATGGGTTACTCGATCTATCTGTTGGAGTTGTTCGATATCAGGTGGTTGATTTAATCCAATCGTAACACTCGGAACCTGACTCAAATTTAAAGCTTCAATAGATGAATGATAAATTAATTCACCTTGTTGAATGATTTGTACCCGATTACAGGTTGCTTGTACTTCGGACAGAATATGGGTGGATAATAGAACGCTATGGTCTTGCCCCAGTGTTTTTATCAAACGCCGAATATCGCGCATTTGAATCGGGTCAAGACCCACCGTAGGCTCATCGAGTACGATAACTGGAGGGTTGTGAATAATGGCCTGAGCGATACCGACTCGTTGCTGGTAGCCCTTGGATAGATTACCAATCAGACGCTGACCAACGTCAGTCAGCCCGCATTGCTGCTTTGACTCATCGATTGCTTTGCCAATGGACTGCTTGTTAATTTCGCGCAACTGAGCGCTATACTTAAGATACTCATCGACACTGGCCTCACGATAAACTGGTGGATGCTCGGGCAAATACCCCATTTGTCGTTTGGCTTCACGAGGTGATTCGATGATGTCGAATCCACTAATGGTGACCTGTCCTTCTGAAGGCGCCAGATTGCCAGTCAGAATTTGCATAGTAGTTGACTTACCCGCGCCATTTGGCCCAAGAAAGCCTAATACTTCACCCGCCTTTAGGCTGAAGCTTAGATTCTTTATTGCTGGTTGGTTCTGGTAAAAACGGGACAGGTTTTCTACCTGCACGACAGATGGTGATGACATATTTTGGTTGATTAAATTTAGCTGCCTAATGATACGGATTTATTGGTTTTATTACAGCCACAAAAAAACCGGCTAAGGCCGGTTTTTTTGAATTCTAAATACAGATGAAGATGAAAATTACTTAATCTTAGCTTCCTTGTATTCAACATGCTTGCGTACAACTGGGTCGTACTTTTTCATGACAAGCTTGTCAGGGGTGTTCTTTTTGTTCTTGTCGGTTGTATAGAAATGGCCAGTGCCAGCGCTAGAAACCAGTTTAATTAAATCTCTCATTGTATATCTCCTAGCAAGTCTCGCCGCGCTTTCGCATATCGGCAATAACTGAATCAATACCATTTTTATCAATGATACGCATACCTTTTGTGCAAAGGCGAAGTTTTAACCAACGGTTTTCAGATTCTACCCAAAACTTATGGCTTTGCAGATTAGGTAAAAAGCGACGACGTGTTCTGTTGTTCGCGTGTGATACGTTGTTACCGGAAACAGGTTTTTTACCTGTGACTTGACATACCCGGGACATGATTTACTCCGTCTTATATAGCGACATTGCTTTCGAGGGCGCGAACTTTACCAGAACAGAGGATTAGCTTCAACCATTTAAAGATTTAAAAGCGCTGTTTTTCAGCCTGTTGTGGATTCCTTTTCGCGAGGGCGCAATATAAGATGTTACACATAATTTTACTAGCCGGATGAAGTGGATGGACATCGTTTTTATACGAGAGTTACAGATAGAAACAGTGATTGGTATTTATGACTGGGAGCGCAAGGTCAGGCAGACGATTAGCCTTGATATTGATATGGCGACAGATATTCACAAAGCAGCAACTACCGATAATATCGACGATACCTTGAGCTACAAAACGGTAGCAAAGCGATTGATCGAGTTTGTCGAGCAAAGTGATTTTGAGTTGGTTGAGGCGTTGGCTGAGAAAATTTGCACGATTATTATTGAAGAATTTAAGGTGCCTTGGGTCAAGCTAACTTTAAGTAAACCGGGTGCCGTACGTGGTTCCCGCGCTGTTGGCGTGATGATTGAGCGAGGTAAGAAACCAGCATGATAAATCATGTCTTTATTGGTGTCGGCAGTAATGTCGATGCCAGACACAATATTAGGCTAGCATTAGAAGCAATGCGCGCAGCTTTTGATAAGCTTGAACAATCACCGGTTTATCAGTCGGCCGCTGTTGGCTTTGATGGTGATGACTTCCTTAATCTGGTGGTTAAGTTTGAGACTAACCTTGATGTCCGCACAGTAGTCAGTCAGCTACGGGCGATTGAAGACTCGCTGGGTAGGGATCGCAGTCAGCCGCGCTTTTCGAAACGGCCTATCGATCTTGATATTTTGTTGTATGATAAGCTGACAATAAATGAATCAGGTATTCAGGTACCGCGAGATGAAATTCTCGAGTCGGCTTTTGTCCTGAAGCCACTGTGCGACCTTTCTCCCTATTTGCTGCATCCGCTGCGAAAGCAGAGTTACTTGAAACTTTGGCAGGCGATGGCACCGGATGCTCCGCGGCTTGATGTAGTTCAAATAGATTAAAGGCGGCCTAGAACCCAGCCGATTCATAATCTGACTGGATAATTAGGTTAACCAATTATTGATTTAAGTGCGGTAACTAGTGCCTTGCATTCGTCGTCCGTTCCGATGGATATTCGCAGGTAGTTATCAATTCGCTTAGCTTTGAAATGGCGTACCAAAACTCCTAAACGTCTTAATTCGTTATAAATCGTTGGTGCCAATACGCTCTGGTGTTGGACAAACAGGAAGTTACTACAGGATGGCAATATGTCAAACGAAAGCTCGTTTAGTGCTTTAGTTAGCCAGTCTCTGCTGGTAATCACTCGATTACGGCATTGTTGAAAATAGGCTTCGTCATCAATAGATGCGACAGCAATGGCGCTGGCAATGCTGTCGATCGGGTAGGAGTTGAAGGAGTTCTTCACTCGATTTAGACCTTCGATTAGGTCGGCATGACCGAGGGCATACCCCAGGCGCAATCCAGCGAGGCTGCGTGATTTGGAAAAGGTTTGGATCACCAGCAAGTTAGTGTATTGGTTGATTAAACGGATTGCGGATTTCGCACCAAAGTCTACATAAGCCTCGTCGATTATTACTACCGAATTGGTATTTTTGAGTATGGTTTCTATCACATCAAGGCCAATAGCTATGCCAGTTGGTGCATTTGGATTGGGAATGATGATGCCGCCATTGGGTTGAGCATATTCTTCGAGGGTGACACAAAAGTCATCATCTAAGGGTATTCTCTTGTAATCGATTTGATATAAACCACAATAGACGGGATAGAAACTGTAGCTGATATCCGGGAATAACAAGGGTTTCGAATGCTTGAAAAAGGCCTGAAAGCTATGCGCTAGAACTTCGTCTGAACCATTGCCGATAAACACTTGTTTTGCCTCTAGCCCATGATAAGACGCGAGGGTATTTGCCAGCTCAGTCGACTCTGGGTCAGGATAACGGCGCAGCGTATCAATGGGGAAGGATTCGACTACCTTCGATACCAGTGGTGATGGCGGGTACGGACTTTCATTCGTATTGAGCTTGATATATTGCATGTCCTGCGGTTGCTCGCCCGGCACATACGGGTCAAGTTGGTGCACGGTTTTGGTCCAGTATTCACTCATATTCAATAATGCCTTTGCACGCTAGTTATTTTATCCTTTGACGGCGTTAAAAACGGTCTCAATCGGTCATTTATTATCATAAACTCTCTCATTCTGTGCGCTTTTGCCTTGCTAAAGAATAAAATTCCAGCCCGTGCAGAAGTATTGCGTTATTTAATTGGTTAGCAGGCGGCCGCCATCAATAGTGATGACTTCACCAGTAATATAATCATTATTGATCAAAAACAATACTGCTTGAGTGATGTTGTCTGGATTGCCAATCTTTTTTAACGGAATTTTATCTAGAATTACCTGTTGCCGTTCTTTAACGAAATTAGCGTTATTGTTATTAGCTTCTGGCCAAAGTATTGCGCCAGGTGCGATGCCGTTAATTCGTACCGCCGGTGCCATATCTAATGCGAGCGATTTGACTA
>JBLILW010000149.1:0-6743 GCA_047638435.1 Urechidicola sp. | reverse complement strand
CTCCTGCTACGCTCCTGGCTTTTTGTATTCATTATACAAAAGGGGTTTGGGTGTGGATTTTTATCATGGCACTGTTGGTCACAGTAGTCGCTGCGATGGAAGTTTTACTTTTTGGATTTCTCGGCAACATTATCGACTGGTTAACTGAAGTTGATAAAGAGACTTTTCTTCAAGAACAAGGACAAACATTATTTTTTATCGGTGCAGTTGTACTGATAGCGCTTCCTCTTTTTAGCCTGTTGCTTTCTTTAGTAAACCACCAAACTATTATTGGCAACTATCCAATGCGCATACGATGGCAGGCACATCGTTATTTATTGCGCCAGAGTTTTGGCTTCTATCAGGATGAATTCGCCGGCCGGGTTGCGACCAAGGTAATGCAAACAGCGCTTGGGGTTCGCGAAGCCGTTATGAAAATGGCAGATGTCCTGGTTTACGTTTGCGTCTATTTTATCGGTGGATTGATATTAGTGGCGAATTTTGATCCCTGGATTATTTTGCCGTTTATCGCCTGGCTGGTTGCCTATGTTTCGTTACTCAGCTTTCTCCTACCCAAGTTAAACCGAGTGTCAGGGGAACAGGCCGATGCGCGGTCAACTATGACTGGGCGCGTGGTGGATAGCTATACCAACATCATGACAGTTAAACTATTTGCGCACGCTGGACGGGAAGAGCACTACGTGAAAGAAAGCATGGATGGCTTCATGAAAACAGTTTATCGCATGATGCGCCTGTCGACATTTCTCGAAGTGTCAGTAGAAGTTCTCAATGCTTTTTTATTATTTGCCGTAGGATTTGTATCAATCTGGTCGTGGCTTAACGGGAACGCCAGCGTTGGGGCTGTAGCGGTCGCAATCGGCCTGGTGTTAAGAATGCACGGTATGTCGCACTGGATTATGTGGGAAATGTCTGCCCTGTTTGAAAGTCTGGGGATGGCGCGAGACGGTATGAATACACTGGCCAGAATTCAATCCGTGACTGACGTTAAAAATGCAGCAGCTTTATCTGTTCCTCTGGGTACAATAGAATTTGAAAACATCCGGTTTCATTATGGTAAAAAAAGTGGCGTAATCGAAAATTTTTCGCTGGCAATAAAGTCTGGTGAAAAAATAGGTGTCGTCGGGCGTTCGGGTTCCGGCAAAACAACCTTAATGAATGTACTGTTGAGACTTTTTGATCTTGAGAGTGGGATAATTCTGGTCGACGGTCAGGATATCTCACAAGTCAGTCAGGATTCATTGCGTGCCCAAATCGGCGTGGTTACCCAAGATACTTCGCTACTTCATCGATCTGTTAGAGACAATATTGCCTACGGCAAACAGGATGCGACAGAAGCAGAAATCATAAACGCTGCGAGACGTGCAAAAGCATTAGACTTTATTGAAGGGTTAACCGATCTTGAAGGGCGAAAAGGCCTCGATGCTCAGGTCGGTGAGCGCGGTGTCAAACTTTCGGGTGGCCAACGCCAAAGAATTGCAATTGCTAGGGTATTCTTGAAAGATGCGCCAATTCTAGTTCTCGATGAGGCCACTTCTGCACTCGATTCAGAGGTTGAAGCTGCCATTCAGGAAAACCTGAAAGAGCTTATGGACGGCAAAACCGTAATTGCTATAGCACATCGCCTATCCACTATTTCTGCCCTTGACCGACTAATCGTTATTGATCAAGGCAGTATTATCGAAGAAGGTAGTCACCACGAGCTCTCCACCAGTGATGGGCTCTACTCTGAATTGTGGAAACGCCAGTCTGGCGGATTTATTGAATAGTTGGGTAAACTAATGGTTAAAAAAACTATAATATTTTTTACCTGAGTCTATTACTTAGTCCCTTGGTGGACAATTTTTTCTAACCAAAATGGCGCTTCGTTTTTCGTGTTGCAACGGCAATTAACGGATCATCGGGCCACGGATGTTTTGGGTATCGACCTTTCATTTCCTTTTTTACATCGTGATACGACGTGCGCCAAAAGCCTGCGAGATCCTGAGTTATTTGAAGCGGTCTACCAGCAGGGCTGAGTAAGTGCACGACAAGAGTTACTTTACCAGAGATAACCGATGGGCTTTGTTCGCAACCAAACATTTCTTGCAGTTTGACTGCCAGCACTGGCGGCGACTCGAGGTAGTTGATGGCGATCGATGAGCCAGATGGCACGGTGAGTCGTTGCGGTGTGAGCTGATTGAGCTGCTGTTGTTTTTGGTAGGGTAGCAGAGCGTTCAAGATGTCCTTTAAATTGAGCTTCTTGAAATCCTGCAATAGATTCACGTCATCCAGATAGGGCGCTAGCCAGGTTCCTATTGATGCTAGTAAACCGGTGTGACTTACATCTGGCCAGCCCTGACCAATTTCTATCGAGCCTAGCAAAGAAATTCTCGCGCACCATTGCTCCAGTTCTGCTGTCCAGGGCAGTAGTGTTAATCCTTGTTTTTGAATATGAAGACACAGTGCTTTTCTTTTGGCTTCTGCTGGGACTTGATCCAGTGCGGTTTTCTGCAATATAAGGTGGCTTATTCGGGTCTGATTTTGTGCAATGAATCGATTGGTTTTTTTATCCCATTGCGCTATGGCTTCGGTGCTCACTAAATGATTGAGGGCGGTATCAAAAAGAGCTTCGTCGAGTGCAGTGGCGGAACGGATGGTGTCTCCCTTGCCACCAGTAATACTCGATACTTCTGATACCGCCAACCAATGATTTTTGGCTAAAAGCGGTTGTCCAATAAAACTAGCGCTGCGGCCGTTGGCGAGTTGATAGCCACCCGAGTGACGAACGCGCGCGATACGGTCAGGATAAGCACAGGCGAGCAGGTAGCCAACCAGTTGATCCGCTTTGACTAAGAAGGTAAGTGAGTTAGGTTGACTATCAAGCTTATTAAGTTGTTGTGCGAACTGCTGCGCTTGTTGTTGGGTTCGATGCAGCCACCCCTGATGTTGTCGTGGGCAATTTGAGTCGCCCGATAAAATATCAAGCCGATGGCTAATGTCTGGGTTGTCCTGACTGAAAGGGTTGCGATCAGATAGTAGGCTAGCTAACAGCCCCGCTTTTTTTGAGTAACCAATATTGACACCACACAATAGCAGGTGAGAAAGCCTTGGATGTAAAGGTAACGATGCCATGGCCTGGCCGTGTGCTGTGAGCACCCAGCTATTCGATTTAGATTCAATGGCACCGAGCAGTTCAAGTAAATCGATAGCCTGGAGCCAGGGGCCTCTGGGTGGTGGGTCGAGCCATTTAAGCTCGGTTGGGTCATCGACACCCCATTGCAATAATTGCATCGCGAGTGGCGCTAGATCAGCATTGAGTATTTGTGCAGGGATGTGTGGTACTAGTTGCTTTTGTTGTTCCGCTGACCAGAGCCGATAACACTGGCCCGGACCTAATCTACCCGCACGTCCGGCCCGTTGAACACTCGATGATTTCGAAATTTTCACAGTATGCAGGCCAGTCATACCGGTCGATGGATTGAATTTTGAAACACGAGCCAGACCGGAGTCGACGACAATATCAATACCTTCAATGGTTAAGCTGGTTTCGGCGATGTTTGTGGCGATCACCACTTTTTGATCGCCACAGGTTTGCCCTGACTTTTCGATAGGTAAAGGTGCGATAGCGGCCTGTTGCGCGTCGATCGATAGGTCGCCAAATAATGGCCGGAGATGAATATGGTTAATCTTACTCTCGATAAGCCAGCTTGATAATGCCTCGGCAACGCGGTTGATTTCTCCCTGCCCGGGCAAAAAAGCGAGCAGGCTACTCTGTGGATTGTCTAGCAGTGCTTGCTTGATTGTCGTCACCATGCGGTCGACTATGCGTTCTTTAGGTTGACTGGCACGTCCATAATTAATATCAACGGGGTAGGACTTGCCTTCACTACTAACAATGGGAGCATTGTCTAATAATTGGGCGATAGCCTGACTATCGAGAGTGGCTGACATGATTAGGATTTTTAGTGGGGACTGGCTATCTACAAGCGGGTCATCTCGAAATAGCGCTCGACCCTTCAGGCATAAACTCAGCGCCAGATCTGAGTCCAGATTGCGTTCGTGAAATTCGTCAAAGATAACCAGCCCAACATCTTCAAGTGACGGGTCTTGTTGAAGCATTCGAGTCAGTATGCCTTCGGTGATGACTTCGATCCTGGTCTGCCTGCTAACCTTGGTGTCAAGTCGCATACGGTAGCCAACGGTTTGGCCAGGTGACTCGTTGATCAGGCTTGCCATTCGGTGCGCCGCTGATTTGGTAGCGATTCGGCGTGGTTCGAGCATGAGGATTTTTTTACCCGACAACCAGACCTCGTCCAATAGTGCGAGTGGTACCAGAGTTGTTTTGCCGGCACCCGGCGCCGCTTCGAGCACGACTTCATTGCGCTTAGACAGGCATTGCTTGAGTTGGTCTAAACAATCTTCAACCGGTAGTCTGAGCTGGATCAAAAAACACACCCTTTAATTGAAAGAAAATAAGGATCAAAACCGCAACATCAGTATTGGCTAGAGCCAATACTAACGAGTGAAAAACGTAGGAACGTTTAATTTAGTCACCAACTATTAATCATTAACGATGACTGAATGTTGCTCGTAATCTTTAAAAACTACCTAATCGAACAATTATCGGGATGATTAACATTTTGCTTACCATCAAGGCCAGAATGGCCACCATGGTTGAAAAGTCAAAACCGCCCATCGGTGGTAGGCGTTTTTGAATTGGGCGCAGTATGGGTGCGGTGAGGGTATTCACTAATCCGATCACTGGATTATATTGTCCTGGGTTGATCCAGCTGAGGACAACCTGAATGATGCAGGCAACCAAAAATACGCTGATAAATAAAGAGACTAAATCGGCAATGCTATAAATTATTAGGCCCACGTAGCTTACCAGTCCAATAGGCGCAGCTACATCAGCGATGGAGACAACTGGTATGTCTAGCACGCGTAATAGTACGAATTTAGCGTAGATGATGAACAGGCATAGCACAATTGCGGCGGCGTCTTGACCGAGCATACTGGGTATGAAACGACGCATTACCTTTAGTGGTGGTGTGGTCATTTTAACAATAAACTGTGACACTGTATTGTAGAAATCTGCCCGCAGCATTTGCAGGATAAACCGCAGCAGAACCAGCAAAATATACAAATCAAACAGCGTTGTAATGATGAATGCGAGTGGTGAGGTAAAGTAATTAGAACCCATATTGAGACTCGTTTATTTAGATTATTAAATTAGATAGATAACCGGTATGACGATTACAAACGATCGGACAGTTCGCTTGCGAGTTCGACTGATCGATCATGAGCGGCTTGTGTCGCATTGTCGACTAACGACGCCAGGTTATCTTTTTGAAACGACAAAATAGCCTGTTCGGTGGTGCCATTCTTAGATGTTACCTGAGCACGAAGTTCGGCCATATTTTTACCCTGTGCCATCGAAGCCGAGCCGAGCGCAGTTTGTTGTGCAAGCGCTTTAGCAGACTCTGGCGGTAATCCCAACTTTTGTGCCGCCTCCTGTAACAGTTCGATAAAGTAAAAAAAGTAGGCTGGCCCGCTGCCCGATATCGCAGTAACTGCGTCTAGATTGTCTTCTGATTCAACCCAGACCGAAATACCAACTGCATCTAAAATGGTTTGCGCTGCCTGTTTTTGTGTCGCGTTAACCTGAGCATTGGCGAATATGCCTGTGGCACCTAATTGTATCAATGCGGGAGTATTGGGCATGCAACGTACGATACTTCTATTATCACCCAACCATCGATTGATGTCGCTTTCGCGAACACCGGCTGCGACACTTATAAAAAGGCATTCGGGTTTTGTGTTGCAATTCGCTATTTGTTTGCAAACAACCTGCAATACCTGAGGTTTTACCGCAAGTACGATAATGTCGGCTGTGGCACAGGCCTGTCCAGTTTCGGTGGTGGTTTTTATGTCGAATGCTTGAGAAAGGTGGCTTAGTTGGTCCTGGTTTAAGTCACTGACGGTGATATTGGCTGCTGGATAATTGTTGCCAATTAATCCTCCAATTAGGCTGCTGGCCATGTTGCCGCCGCCGATAAAACAAAGTTGTTGTTTCAAAGCCTTTCTCCAAAAATTGCAGTGCCTATTCTAACCAGAGTTGAACCTTCTGCAATGGCTGCTTCGATGTCGTGACTCATGCCCATCGACAGGGTGTCGCACTCTATTCCGCTGTTTTGCATCTGCTCGAATGCTTGACGTAGCTTTGCAAACGGCTTGCGTTGTGACTCAAGGCTGGCGCCAGGTGCCGGTATGGCCATTAGGCCTCTCAGGCGTATATTAGGCAGTTGGTCAATTTGTTGGCTCAGCGTTGATACGTCCTCCAGTGGGATGCCAGCTTTGCTTTCCTCAAGATCAACATTCACTTGAATGCAAATATTCAAAGGGGGTAGTTCATCTGGACGTTGTTCGCTGAGTCGCTGTGCAATTTTCAGCCGGTCGACACAATGTACCCAATCAAAATTTTCGGCTAGGACTCGAGTTTTATTGGATTGAATTGCGCCAATAAAGTGCCAGCAGATATCTAGATCAGCGAGGTCTTGAATTTTATGTTGGGCTTCCTGTAGGTAGTTTTCACCAAAATCTCTCTGGCCACAACGATAGGCCTCTCGGATATCAGTAGCTGGTTTCCGTTTGCTGACTGCAAGCAAGCATATCTCAGATGATTGGCGGTGATAGCGATCAGCAGCCAGGTCAATTTGAACTCGTGTTTGATTAAGATTATTTTCGATGTTTTGCATAGGTTT
>JBLILW010000148.1:0-6821 GCA_047638435.1 Urechidicola sp. | reverse complement strand
TGACTAACAGATTGGTCAAAATAATCAGCGATACCAAGGCCAGCGTAAACAGTAAGACAAGCCGAAAGGTGTGTTTTCGGGACTGCTCCTGTGATTCGAAAAAATTCATGTCAAAGCCCCGAACAGTTGGCAAACATTAAAATGAAACTTTTGGAGCAGCTTGTATCGCAGCAGTATCCTCAAATTCAAGCAAGCTCGCATCTTGTGCATGACCAAATCTTGCGGCAAAGAACACCGGGGGAAAGGTTTGTTTAAAGGTGTTGTAAGCCATAACCTGATCATTAAAAGCCTGACGCGAAAAGGAAACCTTGTTTTCGGTTGATACTAGTTCTTCGCTTAACTGCATCATGTTCTGATTGGCCTTGAGATCCGGATAGGCTTCCATCACCATATTAAAATTCATCATGGCACCAGCCAGTTTTCCTTCTGCACCGGACAAATCCTTTATCGCTTCAGGATTACCCGGATCAGTTGCTGCTGCAGACAGCTTATTCTGTGCCGTATTTCGTGCCTCGACCACTGCTTCCAGAGTTTCCCGCTCATGCTTGATATATCCTTTGGCGGTTTCGATAAGATTGGGTATCAAGTCGTAACGCCGCTTTAATTGCACCTCGATCTGGGCAAATGCGTTTTCGTAGCGATTTTTGAGCGTAACCAGTTTGTTAAAAATGCCGATGACATAAATCACGGTCAATGCAATGACAACCATTATGACTATTAGTGTTGTACCCATATTTTTCTCTTTTTAACTTTAAAATCAATTGGATTTTGTGAAGTGCTACCTGAGCCCAGAGACTCTGAATCGCTGGCACTTACCCGGTTTCTTCGACCTGACTTTTAGCCCAACTGTGCTAAGAACACCAGCCCGCCCTTTTACTCACTCGAACATAATAAAACATCAAGTTAAACAGTCCCGCAAATAACATAAATGACAGAATCCTACCATTTTTAACTGACTCCAGTTGAGTAATGTGCTGGTCCCTGCTGATCGTCAACCTGATTTGAAGCCTAATAAATTTGCTACCTACTAGGTATATTGCATCTAGGCGAAGCTATCAAACGACTGACGAAGTTATCCTGCACCAAGGCAGTCTTGCAGACTATGCATTTGAACTAGTAGAAGATGTAAACCAATTGAACAGACTGCCTGACTTAATCCGTAACCAAATTGATTACGGAAGCATAGTCAGAGACCTCGAACTCAATAGTGAGGTTACTGAGTTAAGCAGAAATGTCTGGGTAGTCAATTGCCACGAGTTTTTACTCGCAGACATTTAATGACTGGTATCCATCGCCAGTCATTACTGCTGACCAAGAGAAAGCCACTATACGTGACGCACGATGCACCTCGTGCGCGGTACGCGGTGCCAAGTGCTGCGTCGGGTATTAACCAAGCTATTAAATTGAGTTGCTTTTAAGGCGACTATAAAACTATGCAGTGGGTGTATTTGTATACTTGCAAAAAAAAAGCCCCAAGTATCAGATACTTGGGGCTTTTATTTGGCGGAGAGTGAGGGATTCGAACCCTCGGTACCTTGCGGTACACACACTTTCCAGGCGTGCTCCTTAAGCCACTCAGACAACTCTCCTAATTCTATACTATCTAATTTTCAGTTAACTCGGACTTTTGGGCGAGTCATTTCTTGTGATCGACTCACCACGCTTCAGTGTTTGAATTCGGCGCGAAGATTACAGGATACTGCTTTTTCTATCAATCTTTATGTGCTTCTGTCTCTATTTAAAGGGCTAATCAAACCGATAAAAAATGTTTTCAGGGAAAGCTGTGCTAACTTTGATAATATGAACTCTTTTATGAAATCCGTTTAATATGCTCACAATTATTTCACCCGCTAAAACGCTTGATTTTGAAACACCCGCTATTACTGAAGAGTTCAGCCAACCTGCCCTGTTACGCTATTCACGTCAGTTGAATCAGTATCTAAGGCCGTTGTCTAGTAACGATTTATCGAAACTTATGAGCGTTAGCAGTAATATTGGCGATTTGAATGTTGAGCGTAACTTACGCTGGAAAACACCTTTTACACTTGCTAATGCGAAACAGGCTTTGTTTGCTTTTAAGGGCGATGTGTATATTGGGCTAGATGCCAATACGATGTGCACTGATGACTTACAGTTTGCTCAGGGGCACTTGCGTATGCTATCAGGGCTTTATGGTGTTTTACGTCCACTTGATTTAATGCAGGCCTATCGACTGGAGATGGGTACTCGGCTAGCCACCGATGCAGGTACTAACCTGTACCAATTTTGGGATACTCGTATCACCGATTGTTTAAATGACGAATTGACTAAAATTGAGGGCGATACATTGGTTAACCTCGCATCTAACGAGTACTTTAAAGCGGTTAAACTAAAGTCGTTTAAGGGCCGTGTCGTGACACCTTTGTTCAAGGAATATCACAAGGGCACACTCAAGATTATTAGTTTTTATGCGAAAAAAGCACGCGGCTTAATGGCACGATATATCATCGATAACCAAATTAATGAGGTTGATAAAATTAAACAATTTGATAGCGAAGGTTATATTTACGATTCATCACTATCTACCGAGAACGAATGGCTTTTCACGCGCCAGCAATAATAGGCGCTAGCCCAAAGCGAAGCTGGAACAGCCCTAATTATGCCTGAACTATCTTCCCGAGCTCGTGGTATCCAGCTAGTGTTTGGTTTATTAGCCATTTCCCTTATTATTTTAATTTTTGTGATTCAACCCAGTATCGAACGAGACTCTAAAACTACGCTGGAAAAAATTCAACAAAGTGGAAACCTTCGAATCCTCACCCTTAACAGCGCCTCTACCTATTATCAGGACAACAATGGTTCAAATGGTTTTGAGTACCAACTTTCGACGCTATTTAGCGAGTTTATCGGCGTAACACCCGAGTTTATAACGGTTTCACAGTTTGCTGATTTGTACCCAGAATTACTATTTGGTTCTGGCGATATTATTGCCGCTGGCCTTTCCAAAAATGAATCTGAATTTAGTTCTGCGGTTGCTTATGGGCCTCGCTATTTCGAGTCGGCTAACCACGTGCTTTACCGCAAGGGACGCGTGGCTCGGCCAAAAAAAGTCGATGATTTGACCGAAGGGCTATTGCATGTCGTCAGCGGCACGAGTCAGGTTAGATTATTGGCAGAAATACGAAAGCAACATCCTGAGCTGGTTTGGCGAGAAGTGGACGATGCCGCAAGTGAAGAATTAATCGAACGGGTAGATTCGGGGGAAGTACCCTATCTACTGGCAGACTCTCATCAAATCGCGCTACAACGTCGTTTCTTTCCTGAATTACGTATTGCTTTTGAACTGGGCGAGCCACGACAATTACGCTGGGCATTTAATCATGCCGTCGACACTAGCTTGGCGAATGCGCTTGACGAATTTTTCGAGCAGATCCAAAAGGATGGCAGGCTCGAACAGCTTATCCACCGGCATTATAGCCACGTTGCTAAATTCAATTATTCCGACATACAAACTTTTACTGGAAACATCAAACAACGTCTACACAAGTATGAAGCACTATTTCGTCGAGAAGCCAAAGTCGTTGGGGTCGATTGGCGTTTAATTGCCTCGATAGCCTATCAGGAATCGCTTTGGAATCCGCAAGCAAAGTCTCCGACTGGGGTTCGAGGGTTAATGATGCTCACTAGGGTAACCGCGAAACAAATGGAAGTAACCAACAGACTCGATCCAGCACAAAGTATCCGAGGGGGCGCAAAGTATTTTGCGAGCGCTTTAAAGAGGACCTCATCTAAAATTACCGAACCTGACCGTACCTGGTTTGCACTGGCATCCTATAACGTCGGCTTTGGACATGTGGAGGATGCTCGAGTAATCACCCAGAAAAATGGCGGAAATCCGAATCGATGGATCGATGTCAAAAAAACACTGCCATTACTGGCGCGAAAAAAGTGGTACAAACAAACCAAATATGGCTATGCGCGGGGATGGGAGCCAGTTAAATATGTGGCTAATATTCGCAAGTATTATGATTACTTAACTGGCTTAGATCTCAGATTGAACAAGAAAAGCATTTCACTTAAACGCTTGAAAGATGGTGAAACCTTGCCGTTAGCACCTAGCCTCTAGTTACACTATTTGACTTGCTTACTGTCCTTCTTGGCTTTTCTTTTGTTTGAGAAAAATCCACTTAGGCAACTTGCACACTCCTCTTGTAATACACCTGCTACTATCTCTGGATAATGATTAAACCGAGGATTTTTAAATAATTGTTGTGCACTTTCGATCGCCCCAGATTTGAATTCAGTCGTCGCATAGACAACTCGCCCTATTCGCGCCTGAACAATGGCACCGACACACATAATGCAAGGCTCTAACGTAACGTATAAAGTTGTATTGGGTAGTCGGTAATTATTTAGCCGTTTAGCCGCTGTGCGTATGACGACGATTTCAGCATGGGCTGTAGGGTCAACCATTGAAATAGGTTGGTTGTGGCCGCTGGCGATGAGCTCACCCGACTGATCGATTAGTACTGCACCGACTGGGACTTCATCACATTTGGCGCCTTGTTCGGCTTGTTGCAAAGCCTGATTCATCCAGTATTCATCTGTTTCCACAATACTAGAAACCGAATTGGTCATTATTATTCAGTATCAGCTTTAAACTATTCATTGAGATGTTTTAGGTACTTTGAAAAAACAGTGTTTTATAAAATGGTGCCAGTAGAAGACTTATGTATCTATTATAAGTCGTTTTCAATAATGCAGAATATTTGAAGAACACATAATTTTTATAATTACATATTGGGATGAACTGGTTATCGACTATATGGCGGTTATTTGTCATAGGTAATTAACTATTATAGACCATATCTTAATTCAACTGATAGAAACTTCAGCAACGACCAGTGTGTTGATAAAGCGCCCATTCACACGCATCAGTTTAAATGACGGCTGGGTCCCCTTATGCTGCTAACGAATGTGTAATCGGCAAGTTGCTGTGTCAATGAACGTAACGAAAGCCGAAATATCGATATATCAACTTGTCTGCGTTAACACCTTTTTTGTGATGTTGGTAAACAGAAAAAATCAGGTAAACAACATTTTCACCCCTATTAATATGAGGACTACGCCACCGAACAGCTCCGCTTTGCGTTCAAGCCATGTTCCACTCTTTGCACCAACAAACACGCCAACCCAACTTAAAAAAAAAGTAGTGGTTCCAATTATCGCGCAAGAAAAAAATGGATTTACATTGAATATAGTTAGTGAAAAACCGACAGCCATTGCATCAATGCTAGTTGCGATGGCGAGGATTACCATTACTTTATGAGTGATTTTAGCGATGTCTTTTTCTATACCCTCTGAAAAAGATTCGTAAATCATTTTTCCACCAATCAACAGCAAAAGAAAAAATGCCACCCATTGTGCATAAGCCTCAACCCAACCAAAAACTCCCCTGCCACACATATATCCAATCAATGGCATCAACGCCTGAAACATACCAAAATATATTCCAGCCATAACCGCAAGAGATGTTGTTTTCTTCGTATGCTTTGAACCCAATCCTATAGATACTGCAAATGCATCCATGCTTAATGCAATCGCCAGAATTACTACTTCGATCATTTCTTTAAACTCAAATTGAAAGACTATTTTGGTACGCAGGACTAACACATAAATGAAATTATTTAACTGTTGTGAATAACTTCATTTGTAATATATTCACGGTATCCCCTCAAGAATTTATCGATATAACAATGCCTGTAAAGGGCCAACCCTCCAGTTGTAAATTTTACGTCTGCTACTGGGAAGCTGTTATTTAAATTTTAACGTTGAACACCTGATTTATAGCCAAAGTCATATAAAAACAGTCCATTTTCATTTCGATATGAAAAATTTACGTTGATGCTAGCTGCTCTAACACAGGGCAACTTTCATACGAATTTTGCTTACAGGTGACTGATAAGCTTTTCAGAGTTTTTCTCATCATTTTTAAATCTTTTAGTTTCTGATCGATGGTAACTAACTGATTTTTTGTTAACTGATAGACCTCATTACAAGCACGGTCTTGAAGTAATGCTAGTTGTCCAAGTTCACGAATTTGGATTTGAGAAAAGCCTAAGGTTTTAGCGTTACGAATTAATCGGAGAACTTTCAAGTGGTTATCGGAGTAAATTCCATAACCATTGGTTGCTTTTTTAGCTGGCGGAATGAGCCCTTCTTTTTCGTAGTATCTAACCGTTTCGACATGACAGCCAACTGCCTTTGCCAGTGTGCCTATTCGCATGCTTGACCTCATAGTTGCTATGCGGTTCATAATAGCATCATGAAACACGAATCTAACTATTTAATAACCGGAGTCCTTGGGGCTGTAATATCAGCGATATGTTGCTTTACACCAATACTGGTTATATCTCTATCTGCTATTGGTCTGTCTGCGGTTTCCTCTTACCTAGACGCAATTCTGTTTCCTGCAATGGCTTTTTTCATCACTATTACCTTGGTTGGATTATGGAAAAAAACAAAAAACTAGTATTGGAATCGACTATTACCTGCCCTCACTGCGGTTATAACGAGAAAGAGGCAATGCCAACTGATGCTTGTCAATGGTATTACGAATGTAAAGCCTGCGAAAAACTATTGAAACCTTTTCCCGGTCACTGTTGTGTCTTCTGCTCATATGGGACTGTACCGTGCCCCCCTATTCAGATGGAAAAATCTTGCTGTATAAAACCAGATTGAGAAAATCGTTAACTTCTGTCTAATGATTGAACGACTGAATTGATGCCGATGAGCTAGGATAACGATTTAATGTTTGCTCAATGGTCGCAATGAGAAGGCCT
>JBLILW010000147.1:0-6847 GCA_047638435.1 Urechidicola sp. | reverse complement strand
ATTTCTTTGGTGGTCTAACCGCTATGGTTGGTTTTTGGGCAACATTGTCGCTCAATATTCCTGACTTTAGCCGCTTTGCTAGCTCACAGAAAAGTCAAATCAGAGGCCAGATTATTGGCTTACCAGTCACCATGTTTCTGTTTGCAGCACTGGGTGTAATCTTAACCGCAGCATCTCCTCAACTGGTTGGTGAAACAGTATCAGATCCCATTTCTTTAATCGGAAAAATCGATAGTCCATTCTGGGTAGCCATTTCGATGGTGATGATTATTATCGCAACGCTATCGACCAATACAGCGGCCAACATCGTCTCGCCCACCAATGACTTCCAGAACATTGCACCTAAATCAATCAGTCATGCTCGTGGCGTTATTATCACCGGTTTATTTGGTGTGGTATTAATGAGCTGGGAGTTACTCAAAAAGCTTGGGTTAATCGTTTCAGATGTCAGTGTCGAAAGCCTTTATTCAAACTGGTTATTAGGCTATTCGAGTTTACTAGGACCCATCGCTGGAATCATGATCGTTGATTATTTTTTAATCCGTCGCCAAACACTCGACCTCCCCGCTTTATATAAGGACAACAGTACCTACCCAGCATGGAATATGAGTGGATTTGTTGCGTTTCTGGTACCTGTTGCACTGACTTTCATCGCCGTTAGTACGGGTGCGCTGAGCTGGTTTTATAGCTATGGATGGTTTACCGGATCGATACTGGGTGGTTTGATTTATTACGCAATGAATATGAATGCAAAAAATTAGCACATAGAATAGCGAGTCGGTGGGTACTAGTAGCGCTTGCCTGACTTGAAGAAGGCGCCACCTATGTTGCACCAAGGTGGCGCATTAGGTGCAACTTACGTCAATGCAAGGGCAGCGCTTATTCCAAAAATTGGTGCTGTTAAAAAAATAATAACGATGATTATAAGGTCGTTTTTATTGTCTTTACCACTTGAACATTACGGCAACTTAGGAGTAGAGGTTCGATAGACTGGTTGGCGGAGAATTATGAGTCCAGTTTAGTCTTATTAGGTTTTGTTTTTGTAGTAAAGTAAAAATTGCCTCGCATAATGTTTGTACGAGCGATGGTTTAACTCATTTAATGTAAATCAAAACAAAAAAAGAGGATTAGAGAATGTCATCAAAAATTTCACGCCGATCTTTTACCAAATTATCCGCCGCCTGTGTTGGAGCACTAGGGCTGGGTATATTTCCAGCCCATGCTACGACTATTAAAGTAGCCGGTATTTACACTCAACCTATTCAACAAAAATGGGATGCACGACTGCATCTGGCACTTTTAGCCTCTGAAGCCAACGGTGGCATTGAGTATGTGTTTTCCGAAAAAGTAGCGAACACTGACTATATCCGCGTACTGCGTGAATATTGCGAAAGCGGCGTCAAACTAATCGTCGGCGAAGCATTTGGTATCTCAAAAGAAGCCCGTAAAGTAGCGGACGAATACCCGGAGGTTTCTTTCTTAATGGGTGACCCGTTTGAAGCTCACGGCTCTAACTTTTCGGTGTTTGATAATTACATCCACGAGCCCTGTTATTTGATGGGCATCATCGCCGGATCTATGACCAAAACCAATAAACTCGGCATGGTGGGTGGTTATCCGATCGGCGAAGTGAATCGACTATTTCATGCTTTCATCAATGGTGCTAAATCGGTTAATCCAAAAATCGAAGTCAAAGTAACTTTCATTGGCTCTTGGTATGATCCACCAAAGGCAAAGGAAGCGGCGTTTGCTCAAATAGAATCAGGTGTTGATATTCTTTATGCCGAAAGAGCGGGTGTTGTAGACGCAGCAAGGGATAAAGGTATTCTCGCTTTTGGTAATGTTAACGACATGAACAAGGAAGAAAATGGCACTGATGTCGTTGTTACATCGGCTCTATGGCATATGGAATCGGCTGTAGCTCATGCTGTTTCACGTGTTAAAGCAGGTACATTTTCAGCTGAAGACTACCGAGACTGGACTATGATGCCAAAAGGCGGTGCAAGCCTCGCGCCGTACTATGAATTCGAAAACCGAATTCCAGCCAAGGCTAAAGCACAAGTCAAGAAGCTAACGGCTCAAATACTCGATGGTTCATTTACGGTCGAGATAATCGATACTGAGCCTAAATCAACCTTTTAAAAATAGACACACTGTAAACCGCCATGTCGACATTATCATTCAAACAGATAACCAAACGTTTCGGTTCGCTTACCGCCAATGACAGCATTACGCTGTCATTGGGCGACAGTGAGATCATGGCTTTACTGGGTGAAAATGGTGCCGGCAAAACCACATTGATGAATATCCTGTTTGGCCATTATCAGGCTGATGAAGGGTCTATCGAAATCAATGGTAAAACGCTGCCTTCCGGCTCTACCGAAGCCGCTATCGAAGCGGGTGTCGGCATGGTTCATCAGCATTTCACACTCGCTGACAACTTAACTGTGATCGAGAATATTGTACTCGGCACCGAAAGTCTGTGGCGCTGGCGACATGATATGACTGCGGCACGGCGTAAACTGATCGACATGTCAGAAGCTTATTCTCTCGCGATTGAACCAGATGCTTTGGTGGCTGACCTGTCAGTGGGTGAACGCCAACGAGTCGAAATCATGAAGGCTCTCTATCGCGATGCCCGAATCTTGATACTGGATGAACCTACGGCGGTATTGACACCCCAGGAAACAGAAAACCTTTTTATTACACTGAGGTCGCTGACTGACAAAGGGCTATCGGTGATTTTCATTTCACACAAGCTGCACGAAATTCTTGCCATCAGTGACCATGTTGCTGTTTTACGTCGAGGCAAAATAGTAGGCACCATTAAAACAGTCGATGCTGATCGAAACGGCTTAGCACAAATGATGGTTGGTAAAGCAGTCACAAGGCCACAACTTGAAAGCATGGAGCCAGGTGCACCAATATTAACCATCAGCGGACTCAGCGCGATTAGTTCCGATAAACTGCCACTGCTGAAGCGTATTGACTTAACGGTTCACGCTCACGAAATAATTGGCATCGCTGGTGTCGCTGGTAACGGCCAGGCGGCTCTTGCTGATGTATTGTCTGGTTTGAGCCGACAATATTCAGGCGCACTCGAACTACAGGGCAAAACTCTTACCAATGCTGGCCCTTCAGAATTTGTAACACGCGGTATTGGGCGTATACCAGAAGATCGCCACGCGCGTGGCATGATCGGTGACATGGATATTTGGGAAAATTTAATCAGTGAAGATTTACGCTCAAAAAAAGTATCCAAATGGAAAACAATCATTAACAAGAAAGCAGCCATCGAACGCGCTGAACATTTAATAGACAGCTATGACGTACGCTGCAAGGGCCCGCTAGCACAGACCAAGTTATTATCCGGCGGCAATATTCAAAAACTCATCTTAGCCAGAGCACTATCACCTAACCCAGATTTCATATTAGCCAATCAGCCAGTCAGAGGTCTTGACGAGGGTGCCATCGCTTATGTGCATGAGCAGTTGTTTGCTGCGCGCAAACGAGGCGCTGCTATCTTGCTAATCTCCGAAGACCTGGATGAACTCTTGTCTTTATGTGACCGCATTGCTGTTATCTATCAAGGGAAATTAAGTTCAGCCCTTCCAACCTCGGATCGAACAGTCACCGAATTAGGTTTGATGATGGCAGGACAAACAATGCACGGGACGCCCGAAAACGAAGGACAACGCACTTCGGTAGAAGGCTTAGAAGGAAAGATTCATGCAAATTGAACTCCGCGATCATACCTCGTTACTCCGCGCAGGAATGGCACCGATCACTGCGGTTTTCGCCACCCTGGTTATTTGTTCCGCGCTAATAGTCTGGGCTGGCGTACCAGTAATCGAAGCCTATGCTTTGCTATTTAAAGGTGCCTTCGGATCTACGTTTGCACTCAAAGAGACTTTCACTCGATCCATACCACTTATGCTGACAGGCCTTGCAGTTGCCGTTGCCTTTCGATCGAAGTTTTACAACATCGGTGCCGAAGGGCAGCTCTATGCTGGTGCGTTGGCTTCAGTTTATTTCGGCACAGGGTTGATCGATCTTCCCACATTTTTAATGGTGCCATTCCTTTTGTTAATGGGTGCACTGGCTGGTGGCGCGTTGTTGTTAGTACCAGTACTGCTTAAAACCAAATTGAAGGTAGACGAAGTAGTCACCACACTACTGCTCAACTTTGTTGTGCTGTTAATGGTGAGCTATCTAATAGAAGGCCCCTGGCGCGATCCGATGGCGATGGGCTGGCCACAATCAGCCTCTATAATTGACAACGGCGTACTCCCCACGTTGCTCGCAAAAGGACGATTGCACGCTGGTTTGATCGTCGCGTTGCTGGCGGCTGTTCTGATATGGGCGATAATGCGTTTCACCGTACTCGGCTATGAGATAAAAGCAGTCGGTTTTAATGCGAAAGCAGCCGAGTTTTCTGGCATCAACGTCAATAAAACAGTGGTATACACAGCCTTGATATCAGGTGGCCTGGCGGGTATCGCAGGCGTCAGTGAGGTAGCTGGGTTAAAGGGGTATTTAACACTCGATTTATCCCCAGGATTTGGTTACACCGGTGTTGCAGTCGCTATGCTGGCAAGGTTACATCCCCTGTCGGTGGTACCTGCCGCGTTGTTTTTATCAGCTATTTATGTCGGTGCAGATTCGATGAGCCGCGCAGTCAATATCCCGACCTATATAGCTGACGTACTGGTGGGTGTATCGGTGCTCGCCATTCTTGTTTGCGTAATGTTAACTCAATATAAAATCAGGTGGCGCAAGTGAGTGACCTAATCGACATCCTGCTAACCACAGGCTTTTGGGCAGCTACCGTGAGAATTGTTAGTCCGCTCATTTTTGGTACGCTGGGCGAACTTATTTGCGAACGCGCTGGTGTCCTCAACCTGGGTATCGAAGGAATTATGACCGTCGGCGCAATGTCCGGCTGGATGTGGGTTTATCAAGGCGGTGATCTCTGGGGTGGGGTTTTATTTGCTGCCAGTATGGGCGCATTGTTCGGATTACTCCACGCTACATTCACCGTTCATCTTTGCCTGTCGCAGCATGTCACAGGTATTGGCATTACTCTTTTTGCCTCTTCGTTAAGCTATTTTGTCTATCGAATGTTATTACCATCTGCGACCACACCACCCAAAATCGAGCCATTCCAGAACTACCCGATACCCTTCTTATCCGACATACCGATGATAGGCGAAGCGTTATTTACTCAGTCACCACTCACCTACCTTGCGCTACTTTGTGTGCCAACCGTCTGGTACGTATTGCACCGCACCCCTATCGGCCTGGCAGTACGCATGGCCGGAGAAAACCCCGTGGCAGTCGAAGCGCAGGGCATTAATGTGCTTTCAGTTCGTACAGGTGCAGTGATGGTAGGCAGTGCATTGATGGCGGTCGGTGGTGCTTTTATCACGATGTCCTGGTTCGATGCCTTTTACTTCGGCATGGTCAACGGTCGCGGCTGGATCTGTGTCGCCCTGGTTATTTTCGCCTCCTGGAAACCCGGCAAAGCACTACTCGGCGCATTACTGTTTGCTGGATTAGAAGCCATGCAAGTGCGCGCTCAACTATCTTCCGGGGCGGTAATCCCCTATCAATTTTTTCTCATGCTGCCTTACGTCATGTCGATTCTGGCAATGATTGTAATGGCCAGAAAAGCCAAATACCCACAAGCACTGTTGGTGCCGTATAGACGTGGCGAACGAGTGTAGTGCACCTCTAAAAATGCACTTTTTCCGCGATTGTGGCGTCAGCTCAGTGCTGGTGCGCCAGCTCGGTCGATCCTCATGTACTAAAGTACACTCCGGTTCGCCGCGCGGTGCTTCCTAGCACTTATTGCCATGGATGGCATGTATGTCTGTTTTGCAGGAGCACAAAAACAGGTCACAAAAAAAACCTCTATTTTTAGAGGCACCCTTTAGGAGTTCACAAATGCTTAACAAACAAGACCTGAAATTTTTACGCATTGCCTATGACGAAGCCAAAGCCGGTTTTGACGAAGGCGGTTGTCCGATCGGTAGCTCACTTGCAAAAGGCGATCAACTCATTGCACAGGGGCGTAATCAACGCGTCCAAAAAGGCGATCCCATTGCACACGGTGAAATGGATTGCCTTCGAAAAGCAGGTCGCCAGAAAAGCTACAAGGGTATGACGCTATATACCTCATTGTCCCCCTGCATGATGTGCTCTGGCACAATCGTACAATTTGGCATTCAACGAGTTGTGGTTGGTGAGAACAAAAATTTTGGTGGTAACGAAGACTTTCTACGCATCCATGGGGTAGAAGTCATCCTCGCCGACGATAAAGATTGTGAAGATTTGATGCAGCGCTTTATCACCGAAAAGCCAGAATTGTGGGCAGAAGATATTGCTGAGGATTGATCAAAATCTGGACTGATACCATATTCGTTTTCTATTTTTCAACGAATACGATTATCGCCAACTGGGTTATCTCTTCTCACGATAAAACTGGAGCATTGTTTCATTAACAGCTAAGAATCGTCCCATAAACCCTGTACAGAACGCCCATAGGTTAGTTTGATTGGGATATTTTCAACACTCTTTTTGGATGAACGATAGAACCACTCCAAAAGTATCCAATGCTAAACGAATTTCTGGGCGGTTATACATCGTTACACCGTTAAATAGAATTTCGAATATCAGTATCGCCAATACAGGCGTGCTAATTTACACACAATCAAAGTTGAACCTGGGATAATTCTACTGCTTCGCACCCGCCGCCTTTGTTTGCATCGCTCGCTGCTAAAATCATCTGTTAAACACGATGCTAAAAGCCAATACTGGATCCAAGTATTATTCGGTTGGTCTTTTC
>JBLILW010000146.1:0-6887 GCA_047638435.1 Urechidicola sp. | reverse complement strand
CCTGGTTAGCCGAGCGAATAGGGCAGTTTTTATTGCAGCACCCAGGGATATCAATTGAAATTAATGCAGAGCACAACGATGAGTTACGTTTTGAGGAAGATTTCAGCTTTCGTATTTTTTATAGGGGAAAAAAGTTTTGTCCGGAGTTCTTTCAACAGCAATTACTCTGTCATTGGATCGATATCCCGCTGTGCACACCTGAATATGCAAAAGAGCACATATTAGCAAGCAATAATTTAGAGAGCGCTCATTTAATAATTGATCGCACCTACGATCCCTGGCAAGATTGGTTCCATTATTCAAAGCAATCAGTTCCTTGTAACCAAGAACCGCAAACCTTATTTAACGAAACAACATTATGTTTAAACGCGGCGCTTGCTGGTGGTGGAGTTGCCATTGGAGACAGTATTCTAGGTTTTAGCTCTATGTTGGCCGGCAACTTAATTCCTCCTTTTAAAGCAGGTCTTAAAAGCGAGGAGGCTTATCTGATACTTACACCAAAAGAGGTTCAGCTCACTCGGGCTGAAAAGGTATTCGAAGGCTGGTTATTAGACACTATGGAGCAGTATCAACAATCAGCAAGATCGTATTTTGAATCTCAGTCTATTGTTATTATTGAACGATAGATCGTTCTTGTTCTAGTTAATAAAATAGATAGAAAATATAGACACAGAATAA
The DNA here is from genome assembly GCA_047638435.1 of Urechidicola sp. Lineage (GTDB taxonomy): Bacteria > Pseudomonadota > Gammaproteobacteria. Next base: position 6,209 of record JBLILW010000146.1, on the reverse strand, counting down.
ATAGGACATCCATGCTTTATAACAACATTTCATAGGTACCCATTGAAATTTTTTGTTAACTTTTTCAAGGCAACGTAAGATTTTTGGGAAAATTGGCTTTTTCTAAAGTATGGGTGTTGTTTAAGTTATTTACGAATCGATAGATCAATATTTGATCTATGAGTTAATTGCCAAAAAAATAAGTTCGAACAGATTAAAGAGTTATCTGTACCAAGTAATTCACAGAAGTGTTGAAAGTGGTGGCAACTATAGGGACATCAATACAATGACATTAGACAGGCACTTTTAAAAATCACCTAATCTACAACCGGAAAAAATCATCGGTATTAGCAAATATATAAAAATTTGCGGTTAAAAATGGAAGTGAACCTAAAAAGCCGTTTTCCAGGTATAGTTGCCCGAGAATGCTCGAAGCGTTCTCATTATTGGTTGGTTATTGCGAATCAGGCTGTTTCTTCAGGGTTCGTCGCTTTTTAGCGAATTGTGAGGCGTAACGCTTTTCAAACGGCTGGCTTTGTTGGAGACATTGTTTCTGGTTAATCGATAGCCTTTCAAGTATTGAAGGTAGATTGATGGGAATAGCACTTCGTTTATCGGGTCGAATCATTCGGCCTGTCGTGTCCACTAATTGCAGGTAGTCTTTCAAGCTAAATAAAATACCGATTTGCTCCCGAGAAGTCACATTACCGTCGAACTGAGAGAGTGGCTTTAGGGGTAAATCGAAACGTTGTAGTTGTTGCTGTTTGATTTGTTCATCAGCCGCTTTCTTTAGATCAAAACTCGGTGCAATACGCTCTTTAATGCAGGTGTAATCTGACGCTTCAGGCGTGTTGCAATTGAAGAATGTCTGTTATTTATTCTCTTTGAATTGAAGTTTAAAGTTCACCACTTAGGCGCCTCGCAAAGCCACAATCAATTAAAGCTTAACGATTGACCGCCTGATCCAGGGCAATAGGTTGTCGTAGTTGCATTGGCGGCGTTCAAGCAGGTCGATTAGAAAAGGGTGCGCTTCTGTTGCAGCTACTTTCAGCTTATATCCATTCAAACGGAAAAATACATCCGTACCAAAAAAAGCTATGCGGTTATTGCCATCGACAAACGGATGGTTCAATATGAGAGATTCGAACAGTGCAGCGCCCATTTCAGCCAGATCATTGTAGTAACCAGTTTGTGGCCTGAACAGCGCGCTTTCCAGCAGGCCTGCATCACGTATTCCGGATGGGCCACCATATTTTGTAATCAGTTTTGTATGAATTTCAAGCAATTCGTCACTGCTTAAAAATTGTACTGAATTACTGGGCAAGCAATTTCCCCAACTCGTCATTCTCTGTTATTGAGTCATCAAGGTGTTTGAGCACCTCGGGTCGGACTCGCTTACGCTTGATGTATTCACTAATGGCTTCTGTTAACAACCCGGAGACATTCTGGTGTTGCTCTTTAGCTAATGTCTTTAGGTCGTTCCAGACAGCTTCATCAACCTTTGAACTAATTTTAATATTTTGCATTTTGCTACTATGATTGACGAAGGTTGACCTGTCAAGTTTCGTCAGTTCGAGTCCGGCAAGGTTTATCTACGCGAAAAAAAGAGAAGGTTTCGAAATCACATCGATGTGCAAGGGTTCACTATCGATCGATTTCACTATTTGAAAATAAGGGTCAAGAATTGATAATGTAGCTTTATTTAAGGCGTTTAAAGTATAGGTCCCCATAATTATTAGTCTATGTTAAAGCGCCAGTGAATGTCGGTTCGCTAATAGTATTATATCAATTCTCAAACCCTTAAATATTAGAGTTAAACAGGTGAATACTATCGCTAACAAAAGAAGGCAAGTGAAAATCTAATGGTAAAACTTGAGCTTGCCACAATCACCACTATTCCTCTTCCCGCATTAGAACGCCATATGTGGTCGCCAACGGTTGCCCGTCTCGCATTCGTGTGAGCTTTAATTGAATTTGATTACCATCGAGCTTACGGAGGTAGATTCGCAGGTCGACAGAACCGTCAGGGGCGATTTGAACTAGGTAGACAGTCAGAGTATTGTCTACCAACCGAGCCCAATAGTAGGGGTGCCCGTCAATCGGATCTGGCGAACGAGCATTTCCCATGATGTTGGGTGGTCGGTGGGCGCGATAGATACCTGGGGTGTGAGTGCGTTCAAAATGAACTTCGTGGCTAGCACGTTCGGTAGCTCCTTTCTCAACGACGACGGAATGCCAGTTGACGGCAAACCCTCGGTGCGTTTGCCAAATCGCGATGTCTATATCCTTGGTCGTAAGCAATCCTCTCGGATCTGCTACCGACTCTCCTTTGAACATGCCGAAGAATGGTGCGATTGAATCATTACTCGCGACGGCGTTACCTGCCGCCACTGCCAATACTATTAACCCTACGGCTAACATAAAGTGCTTGGGATAATAATCCCGTATTTTTGATAATATTGTCATTGGTTCTCTTTGTTCGTTATAAATCTGCCAATCTTCACTTCGGCAATGCGCGTGACGATTTGAGGTAGTTACTCGATCATGATTGTCGATTCGGGCTTCGATCAGATAAACGGAACTGAATGAAATAGTTTGTTAGGTGCTTAAGCAACTTTCCTTGTTGAGTTAATCTTAGTTTTAGTCGTGTCATGTTTCTTAGCTGTCAGCTTGTCCGCTTTTTTTGTAAGGAAACTAAAAACTGCTGTCGATTCTATGCAGGCCAAAAGAAAGTCCGAGTATAACAATAATCATAATTCTCGATCCTCAGTGAAACTTAACGTTCGTTCAGTGGGCGAAATATAGTATTTATATTTTTTGCAATAAACTTACCCGCGACGGGTTTACTGGTTCAGTCTGTTATTTTGCAAGGCTTCCTCAGTGTCGCTTTTTGTTGATAAACATCCCCTCACTAATACCTTGGTTGAGTTCGGTGTAATATCTGAAATCAGTACTATGCACGTGTAGGTAATGCAACCTAGGAGCTTTCCCATAACCCGTTCGGCATTAGCCCTGTCTGTCCTAGTGTCAATAGATGCAGCAGGTGATCAGAAGAAAACCCTTTGACTTTTCTGAACTGGCTGATTGTGAACTAGAACTTTGTTTTCCTACGTCTATCGGCTGTTCTAATTCTAGATAATACAATCGTGTTTATTGAATGAGTCCTAGGATAGGTTTTAATTACCATACCAAAGCATTAATCTATGGCAGAGAAGACTTTATAGAAACTGGACTTATCCTGAATATCAATCGACAAATGTAGTTTTCTTGAAATGTCACTAGCTGAAAAAATACCTCTTAAACAGTTATCGGTTCTATCGACAACAAGGCAATGCTGTGTACCGCTATCTTTAAGTAGGTCAATAACATCACTGATAGTCGCAGTGGTAAGCTCAGTAAAATCTAGTGCGACCAGTTTGTCTTTTGTTTTCATCATTTCTGTCACTGGAATGTCTTCTCGTTTATCGCCCTTGGACAGCTTCTGCATTATCTTTCGATCAATGAGATCATCAGTGCTAACAACGCCCATAAATTGATGATTTTCGTTAATAACAATCTTCATTCTAACATGTGATTTTATCATCAGTTTTCCAACGTCAACTGCTGATATCGATGACTCGATAACTAAGGGTTTGGTTTTAGTGAAATCTGTAAAAAATTCTAAGGCTGGTGTTTCCAGTGAATAGTTTTGTACTTCTACCGGTGATGTTAACTGGTCAATATTTGATGCGGAGTAAAATTTTAATTTCTTCATTAGTTATGTTCCTCTAATAATTTAAAGTGCCGAAATGAATTCATTCTTAACCCAAATACTTAGCCTACTGGAAAGCGAAAACTAGTGACTATTTTCAACAGGGAAATGAATATCCATGCCAGCAAAAAGTCGGCTATGGTGTGACTCATAAAGTGATCTCCAATGAGTATTCAATACCTGCCCATAACGCTTCCAATTATCGCGGTAGACCTTACAGCGATGTTCTTCTTTTTTGACATAAAAAGAAAAAGAATACTAAGGAGGTGGAATCCTCCGCTTGCGTGGCCAGCTAGAAAGCGAAGCTGTCGATTCGGTGGGATGGTTGTTTTAAGCCAAAACTCGAACATAGTAGGAATCTCCTCCAAATTCCTCGATCGATCGCTAGAATGGGGCATTGGTTGTGGCTTTGAGTAGGCCAACTGCCGAGGGAATCAGAACAACACCTAACGAAGCGATCCACATATATTGTCGATAACTGTTAAATATAGACTTTCTATAAAACAGTGTTAGCGACATGATACTGGATAGAAATTTAACGCTGTCGTACTAGAAATAAATCACAAACTGTATCATTGGGGTTATGCCAGTTGTGTGAACGTCGGGGATCGTAGTAGACCGCCTGTGAATTATTTAGGATGATTTCAGTGCCGTCATAATAAAGCGTGGCGCTGCCGGATCGAATCCATACAAACTCTGACTCTATGCCTACTAGGAAGGGTTGCTCGGCTAACATTCCACCTGGTTCCAGGCGCACAATAATGGGTTCAAAGCTAGAACTATGGCGTTGTGCTGACAGCGGGATAAGCTCAACATTTCCACGCAAGGTGAAGGTAGCGCACTCGTTCAGGTTCAGAACTTCTACTGCCTGATCTTCTTCGTCATCGACAAAGAAAGACGCCATTGGAATCCGTAAGCCGTGAGCAAGCTTTTCCAGCGTGGCCACCGAGGGCGATGTGGCTCCTTGCTCGACTTGTGAAAGTGTTGAGGGGCTAACATCGCATATTACTGCCAACGCTCTCAATGAAAAACCTCTTGATTCACGTAATGTTTTTATTCGCTTTGCTACTGGCATAATGTTAAATATAAATTAATTATTTGAAATTATCCTGTTCGTCGAAGTTTTCGAGTCGGAGCTCTTAGGCTCTTCCATGCACCCAACAAGCAGCAAATAATGAGAATACCCATATCGATTCCCACAAAAATGACCAGCCAGGTCATAATTCCCATACCCATCAAAACTGGCCCGACCGAAGCAATAAGGGTGCCAATACCGTAGGCAAGACTTTCCATAAGTGAACTGCGATCAAAATACGAATAACCGGGTTCATTACTACGACTGGGGGGAAGTGTTTTATCTTTTTGTGCTGCTGACCTGAGTAGGGTCATCGGTGAAATCTCTTTTTTGATATAAAGCATAAATCGACCAGGAATTCGATACGACATGCAAGGGTCATCATGTCGTAAAAAAAAAACAACTTTCCTCGCTCTGTTCGCACTAAATAGTGGCATTTATTAAAATAGCTAGACTCGATGATCATTGAAACAGCATTCTGATTGTTCATTAAAGTGAACACAATGATAATTAAAAATTACAGTAATTGATAGAGATAGATAACTATTTCTTAATTAAATATGATTAATAATAACTAATTTGGCAAGTATTCGTTTTTTACCTCGTCCATTTTAGTAAACAATCCATGTAGAATTAAATTATATGTGGCTGAGTATTGTAAATAGCTAGTTGATTAGGTGAGATAACAGTCAATATTTATGATGATGCTCGCATTTAGGGATATTTAATTTTGTATTTGTCTTTAATGGACAAAGTGATTATCCCGCTTTCTGAGGATGATATTTTGAAGGAACCTGAGTCCGAATATTTCGAAAGCGAACGTGATGGCTAATGGTATATTGTCAATTAAAGAGTACCTGTCCTTTATATTTTCCTTTATATTTTCTCTCTCATCCAAGCAATAAATACCTATGTTGTCCATCCTTGCTAGCGACTAAGCTATGTTGTAAACCACTGGCATTTGGCGCATCCATTGTTTCCAAATTCCTTGTTCTATATCGGGGTCAAGGATTAGGCGTGACATAAAGTTGGCGACGTTTATTCGACTTGTTTTACCCGCATCGAATATGGCACTTCGGATCGGTGATGGATAGGCTTTATATTCGGTAACTGTTTCTTCATCAATGAGGCTATCAGGTCGAACCGTTGCCCATTCAATTGCAGTTTGGTTCTCACCATAATTTTTTTGCAAGCACTCCGCCGCTTCCTCGTTATCTGCATGTGGAGGTATCAAATGTCTTATTAATCCAATAATACAGGCCTGTGCATTTGAGACGGTCTCTCCCGCCTGATTATTTCGATTGCCAGTCGTATTCATTAAAATAAATTTCACCGGTGTATTGGGTGATGTTTTTTCGATAGCTTGGCACAGACGTCGTACGCCATTTGTTACCAGGCGCCTAG
>JBLILW010000145.1:0-6892 GCA_047638435.1 Urechidicola sp. | reverse complement strand
CAGAATGATGATGGCCAGACTGAAAACCAAGAAAACAAGCCTAGAGCAAAGCAGAATCGTTCACCAAGATCGCGTAGTAATCGGTCAGGTAACCGTCAAAATCGTTCAAACAATCAACGTACAGATAAACTGAACGATACAATTTCTCAAGAAGGTTCGAACGGTTCAGAGAATACTAATGAACAGCAAAAACCGGCTAGTGCTGATAAACCAAATCACGCGATTAAGCCAGAAGGTAATACGCACCAAAGCAATTCGCCTGCTTCGCAGCCTAAACCTGCCGTCGCTCCGCCAGCACCACCGCGCCCTAACACGCCAAAAGTAGAGTCGGCTCAAAATCAGCTGAAAGGCGAAACAGTGGCTCCAGCACCAATAGAGAACCAACCTAAAGCGGCCCCTCAATCTGCTAGGTCTACACCTGCTGCAGTCAGACAAGTTGAGCCTAAGCGTGACGAGTCGAAGCCAGTTGAGTCTAAGCAAGCCGAGCCTAAAGATGACGTGTCGAAGCCAGTTGAATCTAAGCAATCTGAGCCTAAACATGACGTGTCGAAGCCAGTTGAGTCTAAGCAAGCAGAGCCTAAGCAGGTCAAGCCTAAGCAAATAGAGTCTAAGCAAGTCGAAACGAAGCCAGTAGAAACTAAGCGTGCTGAGTCTAAGTCGGTTGAGCCCAAGAAAATTCAAGCTGCTGAACCTAAGCCAGTTGATGCCAAGCGCGAGACCAAGTCAAATGAAACTAAGCCTATTTCGGCCAAGCAAGTAGAAACCAAGCCTGCAACAGCAGATTCAGTCAATGACAATAAACCGACTAAAACTCGAGAGCCGGCACGAGCTAAAAAGAAATCAGAAACCATTGCAAAGAAAGAATCTTCAGCACAAGTTAAAACGACGTCTAATGACGCCGCTACTAAAACTTCTGCTGTAGAATAGCCATCACATTAGAGCTGGTCAACATGGGTTGATCAGCGCTTGAAATCAATATTATGGACATATCCTAGCTTACTCACCTATTATGTTATGAATTAACCGCCTAGAAAAACGGGCAATAGGTCCTGCTTGGTTTAATTTGCCCTTACCTTGAATCCCTAGATAAAACCAAAAATCACCGCCAACTTACGTTGTTGCCGTTTTTCTTCGCTGATTTTAGCAGTTCTAATAAAGGCAATACCCTAATAGTCAGTGAGACGGGAAGTTGTTGTTGGTCGTCATCTTCGTCTTTATCCTGGTCTTTTTTTTCGCTTTCATCAGCCAGGTTTTTTTGCAAATTTCTGAGTGCTTGATGTAAGTCTGTTGCGGCAATGGCGCCTGGTATCAGATTTCCAAAGTCCATCATCTCTAGCATCGCTGCCCCAGTATCATTTAGCATAGTGATATCAGCGTAGGACTTTGTTGTGAATGTAATTGGCATAGCAGTTTCCAAAAGGTTTCTATCAGTCTATCGTTTTTTGGCTATCTTATGGTTTAAATATTGTACGAAGTTGATAGAATCCTTTTCCCGTTTTTTGATAAAGACTGCTACTAAATTGAATATGAATAAAAGTCTAGCCACAAATTTAATTGCCCTTGTAGTAACCATAACGGCTTACTCCATTCAAAACGACACTCTGTTTTCTGTTGGTATTTTTGCTTTATCGGGCGCCATTACGAATTGGCTAGCAATCCACATGTTGTTTGAAAAAGTGCCGGGGCTTTATGGCTCTGGTGTCATTCCTGCACACTTTAAAGAGTTTAAATTGAGCATTCGAAATTTAATGATGGCGCAATTTTTTAACGATGAAAATATCGATCGTTTTTTAAACAAAGGTAAAACCGATCATATTGGTCAACATTTGGCCCCTGTCATTCAAAAGCTAGATTTGGCACCAGCCTACGACACTTTAGTTAAAACAATCATGGAGTCATCTTTCGGTAGCATGCTCGCTATGTTTGGTGGCCAGGAAGCTTTAGTGCCTCTAAAAGAACCTTTCATAGAAAATATGCGGGCAGCTATCATCGACATTAGTGCGACAGAATCGTTTTCGAAACTGCTGATCGAGGAGTTAGAGCGACCAGATATGATCAATGATATTCGTAATAATATCGAAGAGATTGTCGATAAACGATTAGATGAATTAACCCCTCAACTAGTTAAGATCATGATTCAAGATATGATCAAACAGCACCTTGGATGGTTAGTGATATGGGGCGGATTATTTGGTGGATTAATTGGATTGATCAGCGCCCTACTGGGCGTGCTATAAAGAAGCCCAGATGTCATTTGCTATGGAATTGGATAGTGCCTTCATCATTCGAATCGACTTTTTTACCCAGACTTATGAACCCGGCACCGAAGAGCGTTAATTCTTCATGTCGTAATAATATTTCCTGTCCTTCTTGAGTTTTGATGAATGTACCATTCGTGCTTTGATCGGTGATTATAAACTTTCCGTGTCGGTGCTCCAATTTAGAATGACGCCGTGAGATTAAATCTCCATCGACAAAAATATCGCAGTCTGCGCCCCGACCCAAAATATATGGCGTGGTCGTAATCGGAATTTTATAGCATTTATCCTGATAGGTGAGCGTTAGCTTTTCGCCCTGCTTTTGTCCCGCTAGGCTCGCAAAGCCACTCGCTGTAGCCATGTTAGTAATGTCACCGTCTTCTTCCCATGAAAGGGTATAGATTTCTAGAGGTTCACTTTTGCCTTTGACTCTGATGCGATCAAAGGGTCGCATCCTAATGGATAACTCTGAGCTCTTAACCAAAAGAGCCATTTCTTTCGTGCATAGAATTTGACGTGCCTTTGCCATGCTAGCGATTCTGGCAGCAACATTGACAGTATCACCAAAGATATCATTAGTTTCTAGAATGGCGCTTCCAAATTGCATTCCTATTCTAATCGAGACGCCAATAGTTTCTGGTTTTTTATCATCTTCCATGACTTCGTGAATCTTATGCGCTGCCATTAAGGCCATATCGACATCAGTAAAATAGACTAGAATTTCGTCACCGATTGTTTTTACCAAATGTCCTTTGTGTCTTTGCGTAATGTCGATCAAGGTATTTAACGCATTCGATATACGCTCACGAGCCAGCTCATCTCCCATATTTTGATAAATAGCCGTGCTACCGGTAACATCGACAAACATAACAACACATTTGATGGATTTTCTCGTCATTAATTTTATCCGTAAACTGACCTATTAAGTTTCGCCTGCTCTCGTAAAATCTATCATTTGTTTTAAAAAGGACGCATGATTACTAACTTATATAGTTAAGAATTTATTTGAATTATTACAGCATGTTATTGAATTATATAGGATATTATCTCAATTATAGATTAGCAATATGATCAATCGCTCTTGAGATTCTCTTAAGGGTTTGAGTTTTTCCTATCACCTCTACTGTTTGGTCGATGGGTGGAGAAAACGACCCACCGGTCACAGCCACGCGCAATGGTTGACCCACTTTACCCATCCCGATCTCTAGTTGCTCAGTTACTGCCTGGATCACCTGATGAATAGTATCTGCACGCCAGTCAGTCAATGTTTTGAGTCCTTCACTCAGGCACTTTAGTGGCTCCAATGCATCAGACCGAAGTGCTTTTTTAGCGGCTTTGGAATCGTATTCATCAAATTCTTTGAAACAATACAAAATACTATCGGCAAGTTCATTGATGGTAGATACGCGTTGGCGATATAAATCGACAATGGTGTCAATATTAGTGTCATCGGCTACACTAACATCAATTATTTTCAGACGCTGCTTAACCAGGTCGACAATACCGCTTAATGGCAAACTCATCATGTACTGCTGATTGATCCAGTTGAGTTTATCGGTATTAAAAGAGGATGCTGATTTATTAATATCATCCAAAGCGAAAAACTCAATCATCTCTTCAATCGAGAATATTTCCTGATCACCATGCGACCAACCTAATCGGACGAGATAATTCAACATCGCCTCGGGCAAGTAACCGTCATCAAAATATTGCATTACGCCAACGGCTCCATGCCGTTTAGATAGCCGCTTGCCATCATCACCCAAAATCATGGGCAAGTGCGCATACTCAGGGCAGTCGGCGCCGAGCGCCTTTAAGATATTAATTTGACGCGGTGTATTGTTGACATGGTCATCACCGCGCACAACATGAGTAATTTTCATATCCATATCATCTATTACGACGGTTAGATTATACGTAGGCGTACTATCGCTTCTGGCGATAATCAAATCATCTAGCTCCGAGTTACTAACGGTGATGCTACCTTTAACATGATCAGTGAAAGTAACGCTACCTTGTTGAGGGTTCTTAAACCTAACCACTAAATCCTGGGTGCCATCAGGTAATAGCCCCAGTTCACGACAGCAACCGTCATAGCGTGGTTTTTGCTTATCGGCCATTTGCTTCTCTCGCATAGATTCCAACTTTTCTTTGGAACAAGCGCAGTAATAGGCATCACCTTGATCTAATAGCTGTTGGATCATTTCTTTATAGCGATCAAATCGTTGAGTCTGAAAAACTGGGCCTTCATTATGATCCAGCCGGAGCCATTTCATACCATCGAGTATCGCTTGAACCGATGCCTCACTTGATCGCTCTAAATCGGTGTCTTCAATTCTCAACACAAATTGACCACCCATTTTTTTGCTATAAAGCCAGGAAAATAGAGCAGTTCGAGCACCCCCAACATGGAGTAATCCAGTAGGGCTAGGAGCGAAACGAGTTTTGATCATTGGAACTCTCTGAATCATACAACATGGCGCTGCATTCTAACAAAATGCCACAAATTTGAAATGGACAGAACCAAAATTAAGTTGACTAAAGTCCGGTAAACGCCTGTTAACGATGTTGTAATTCCATCGTGACACCAATCCGTTGCAGTTTGGTATGCTTCAAAAAAGAATTTCCGAGCAGAATTTCTAGCGGGTGGTTACCTGCAATAACGCTAGCGTCAACATTTTTTACCTGAATATCGCCGATGCTCACGCTATCTAGCTTCACCTGAAACACTCGTACTGTACCAGATGCAGTATTCGCATAGCCAGTCGCCCCCTTTAGAAAGTCGATGCCTATTTTTTTGGCATGCTTGCCACTCATAGTTAAGTAGGTTGCTCCAGTATCAACCAAAAAATGCACCTTGGTTTGATTCACTTGGCCCTTTACAAAATACATGCCCTGACTATCAGGATAAATGATGGCAGTTGAAAGGTCTGGCTTTTTAAATCCATATTGAATCGATTGATTAATACCAATTTTCTGTAGCTTTCCATCGGTCAAAACAACGGCGCCACGGGCATTTGCCGATTGCAAGGTCACGCCTTTAAAACTTTCTCCTTTGGCTAATATTTTTGCTTCAGATCCTATTTGTAAAAGTGCCTTATCGGTAAAAAGGGCAATCACCTTAACATTAAGATTGGCAGCAGCCAGTGGCGTAAACCACAACAGAAAAGCGAGAATTATGACAGGAAGAGTTCGAAACATGATACATACTAGTTTAGATAATAATTTAGAGCTTGCATGCAAATAAGTGCGTAAATACCGGCCAAGACGTCATCGAACATAATTCCAAAGCCACCAGGCAGTCGATTGTCCGCTAATTTGACAGGCCAAGGTTTGACGATATCGAAAAAACGAAAGAGTACAAATCCTGCTGCAATCCATTGCCAGTTCAGCACTGGAACGGAAATCATTGTGATCCAGAAACCAATCACCTCGTCCCATACAATGCCAGGGTGATCATGCACACCTAACGCCTCGCTGGTTAGGTGACAAAAATAGACCCCTAGAATAAACCCAACTAGAATGATGCCGAGATAAATCGATAGCGGTAGATCGGCGATCATTAGGTAGAGTGGTATCGCGGCGAGTGTCCCCATCGTGCCTGGTGCAAATGGAGACAGACCCGATCCAAACCCTAATGACAGAAAATGAATCGGGTGCCGAAGTAGAGCGGCTGGAATTGGTTTATTCAAAATGTTGGTACCCTTGCCAATGGTTTAGATCTTCTGATTGGTGCTTGCCGACCAGCTCATAGCCGCTGATTGTAATTTCGCCAATATGAGTCAATTGGCATTGAGGGTTTTGCTGATTCCAGTGATCAATTTCACTTTTGCAACTGGCAGGTACGGTAATACAAAGTTCAAAGTCATCACCACCCGTCAGCGCAAAATCATAAGCCCGCTGATTATGAATCCAGTCGTTGACAGGTAAATCAGCACATCTGATCACAGCGCCCTTTTGACTTTGATCTAAGATATGACGTAAATCCCCAACTAACCCATCTGATAAATCAATTGCTGCGCTAGCAAAGCTTGTCAGGAAGTCGTTGAGTTCTAGCCTCGGTAACGGTCGGTTAAGCGCTTCTACACAGGGTTGGATCAACTCGGTGGGTAAGGTCATTCGCTGCTGTAAATGTGCTAACCCCAGTGCGGCATTGCCGAGCTGTCCACTTACCAGTATTAGGTCACCTTGTTGAGCACCTCGTCGGTCTACGTACCTGTTTTTGTCGACCAGCCCATTAACTTGAATCGTGATTGAAAGCGGTCCACGACAGGTATCGCCACCAATCAATTCAATTTCATATTGGTTAGACGCGTCCTTTAAGCTGGTGGAAAATTGACTCAACCATTCCTCATCAAATGTGGGTAAAGTAATCGATAATAAAAACCAGGCAGGTGTCGCTCCCATGGCGGCTAGGTCGCTTAAGTTAACAGCCAGCGATTTATAGGCAATGTCTGCCGCACTAGTTTGTTCGGGGAAATGGACACCACTAATCAGTGTGTCGACACTCATGACCAGTTGTTTACCAACAGGCACATTAATAATAGCAGCATCATCACCTTGCGCTAGTGCCACAGGAAAACGAGATTTCCCAATGGTGGAGAAAAATCGTTCGATTAACAAAAATTCATTTT
>JBLILW010000144.1:0-6918 GCA_047638435.1 Urechidicola sp. | reverse complement strand
CCGCGATTTTCAAGCATTGACCCACTAAATACAAGGCCCGCCTTAGAAATCCTGACTGTTTTTGGAATAAAGGAACGAAAGTATTTCAAATCGATCATATCGTTCGATAATGTAACCACAGCAATGCCAACCTAAGACAAACTTTTCGCTTTTGGTACACAGTGCTACACTCAGTAACAACAAGTTGACATCATTTTGAACGCACGTTTTGGAACTAGAAAGCAACTAAACAAAAACCATGGTATCTAAATTGACAACTAGACAACGCAACTTAGGGATGATCCTCCCCATTTTATTACTATCGGCCTGTGCCGGACTTCCAGGATCGCAACTCTCAGGCATTGCTTACGTTAAAATTGATCCGTCTCAAATTAACTTTTTACCTAAAAATAATAACCTAGTCGAACCAGATCGATTAAGTAATGATGCCTATCACATGATGATTGCCGAACTCGCTTTTCGGCGGGGTGATACCAATCTCGCAGTTGAAAACTACCTGATCGTTGCAAAATCGCAAAACAACCCTGAGATCGCGGCTCGGGCTGTTCGTATCGCGATTTACGGTAATAATTTCGAAGCCGCCATCGAGGCAGCCAACCGTCAATTAGAGCTATCGCCGAATGATCTTGAGGCACAGCAAGTGATTGTTGCCATCTATATCCGTCAGGGAAAACCCGCAGAGGCTGCCCGTGCAATTGACAACATGATTTCAAACAGCAAAGCCAGTGACACTGTATTGTTTGGTTCATTAACGGGAATGTTTGCAAGAGAGGAAGATGCCAAAGCCGCATTAGAGGTCACACGCCTTACCGCTCAAAACTATCCCGAAAAAGCCTATGCCCAGTATATGCATGGCGTGTTATCGGCGCAGGCCGGACAGGCCAAAGAAGCACTCCACTATTTGAACAAATCGCTGGAAATCCAGGTGATCGACGGCGCATACAGCTCACGAGCCAAGATCTTACTAAAATTAGGCCAACCCGAAGAAGCGGTTGTCAGCCTTAGGCAAGCAGTGAAAGATCGCCCTGATGACAAAGACCTTGGTTTAACCTATGCGCGCTTATTGGTTGATGTAAAACAATATAAACTGGCCAGAATCGAATTTGAAAAACTCTATCAAACATCACCAAATGATCCCGACCTGCTCTATACACTGGGATTATTATCGCTTGAATCACAGCGGCTGGATGACGCCGAAAAATACATGTCTCGACTGGTCGAGCTAAGTTTGCGAGAAGGAGAAGCCCAATATTACCTGGGACGAATTTTTGAGGGCAAGAAGCAGCCTAATCAAGCGATAGACTGGTACCGTTTAGTGAAAGTAAAAGAATATCGATTTGATGCCCAGCTTAGAGTGGCCGTATTGCTTGGCTCGACAGATCGAATAAAAGAATCCCGTAAGCATTTAGACCAAATGCGTAAAGGCAGCCAAAGCCAAAGTACGTTAGTTCGAATTTATATGACTGAAGGTGAAATATTGTCAGCAGCCGAACAATTCAGCGAAGCGTTAGGAGTTTACAATACCGCGTTAAAGTTTTCTCCAGGCAATATTGACCTGCTATTTGCCCGCGGGATGATGGCAGAAAGAATCGGTCGTATCGATATTTTGGAAGCAGACATCAAGGCAGTCCTAAAAATTCAACCCAATAACGCCCATGCATTGAATGCACTGGGGTTTACCCTAGCGGATCAGACAGACCGCTATGAAGAGGCCTACGACCTGCTCAAACGTGCCGTAGAACTACTACCCGACAACGCCGCAATTCTGGACAGCTTTGGCTGGGTAAATTACCAAATGGGAAACTATGACATTGCTATTCGTTTTTTGCAGTCTGCGCTTTCCAAATACTATGACAGCGAAATTGCAGCGCATCTGGGCGAAGTGTTATGGGTTAGCGGCAACAAAGAAGCGGCTAAACGCGTATGGAAAGAAGCGTTGAAGAAAATACCCAACGATCCGCGGATAAAAGAAGTCATGCAACGCCTAACCCAATGAGCGACTAGAATAGCAAGCACCCAACATATATGCCGTCAAACTTGTCGGCGGCAATGATGCGCAGGACGCTAGTCCTCTCTATTTTATGTATGACATATCACGTATGACACTTTAGGTATGAAACGATTAATCCACCCTTCTTTCTCACGCTTCCCTATCATCGTAATAGTGATGTTGATCGGCGCCTGTAGTCAAACGCTCGTATTGCAGATAACACAGGAAAGTCAGCAAAACTGGGATTTACGACAACAACAATTAACCAACGTTGACGAATGGGAAATTCACGCCCGTGCAGCCATTATGATAAGCGCAGCACCAACCAAATTGGGTGGTGCTGGAAGTGAAGTAGCAATAGACGAGGTTTATCCAGTCGGAATTACCTGGAGTCGTCAACAGGAAAGCTTTTCAATGGTGATCGAAGCACCGTTCGGACAAGGTGTCATCCGCATAGAGTCCAATCTTTCATCCGATGAAAACCAACAGTTTAAACTAACCCTAGCCGATGGAAATTACCGCCTTGGCGCTACGCCTGAAGAGCTACTGGTCAACCTGCTGGGCTGGAGCATTCCGGTGAGCGGTTTAAAATCATGGATTAAAGGCCTACCTCAGCCTCATGTTGAATCTAACTTCGAAATATATGGCTCAGGCCAGTTGAAGTCGTTAAGACAAAATGGTTGGCTGGTGAATTATCTGGATTATTTTTCCGAGAATAAACAGGCTCAGCAGCTGCCCAAGCGCCTGTATCTTAAGCACGACAATGTAGGAATTAAAATAGTGATAGACCGTTGGGAAAAACTTGAAGCATCGGTTGAACCAGAATCGATATTTCCCAATTTTGACTAAGGGGCTTCCTAGACAAATGACACCCCCTCCCCTGACATTCAGGTCCCCCGCCAAACTCAACTTGATGCTGCATATCACAGCCCAACGTGACGACGGATATCACCTGTTGCAAACTGTTTTTCAGTTTATCGATTTATATGACCATCTAACATTCGAAATAACTGACCATGGCTCAATTACTCGCTCCGTCAGTCAGACGCCCGTCAACGAAGCGGATGACATTATCCTGCTTGCCGCAAAGTTATTAAAATCAAAATACCAAATATCATTAGGATTACGGTACAGCATTGAAAAGCATATCCCGATCGGTGGTGGCCTCGGAGGCGGTAGTTCAAATGCAGCAACCACATTAATGGTGTTGAACAAACTGTGGGGATTAAATCTAGGCAGGTCAGAACTTGCCACCCTAGGATTGGAATTAGGCGCCGATGTTCCCATCTTTATCGAAGGCAAAGCTGCCTGGGCAAGTGGCATAGGTGAAGACTTAACACCTATCGATCTACCAAAACCTTGGTATGTTGTGATTTATCCGCAAATATTTGTCTCAACAGGTGAAATATTTGCCTCTGAGCAATTGACACGCAATTGTGATCCCATCACAATACGCGCCTTCCTCGCTGGGGCTGGTCGCAATGTATGCGAACCAATTGCTTGTCAGCTATATCCGGACATTAAAAAAGCTATCGATTGGCTCAGCCAATATTCGAAAGCTAAAATGACTGGAACTGGAGCTAGTATTTTCGCGAGTTTCGATAGCCTCGAGCAGGCTGAACGTGTAAGATACCTCGCGCCCGAATATTGGAGTGCATTTGTTGTGAAAGCAATGAATCGAAATCCGGTCATCGAACAGTGCGAATTGCTATAGAAGTGAAGAAATTATATTGGGCCGTCGCCAAGCGGTAAGGCACCAGGTTTTGATCCTGGCATGCGTAGGTTCGAATCCTGCCGGCCCAGCCATATTAAAGTAGATCTTGCCAGGGAGTTAAATTTGACTCGATTATCACGGCAAGATTTGAACAACATAGTTAAATCAAACCTCATATCAATTTGAGCGAGTGACCCAATGGCTGGTAATGTAAACACAGACGATTTAATGGTGTTCACAGGAAACGCAAACCCTGAGTTATCTCGGGCTGTTGCACGCTATCTAGATATACCCCTCGGTTTAGCATCAGTTGGAACCTTTAGTGACGGCGAAACAGCAGTCGAGATTGGTGAAAATGTACGTGGTCGTGATGTTTTCATCATCCAACCAACCTGCATGCCTACCAACGATAATTTGATGGAATTGCTAGTCATGATCGACGCGCTAAAACGCTCGTCGGCTGATCGAGTTACCGCTGTTATCCCCTACTTTGGTTATGCCCGACAAGATCGTCGAGTCAGATCTCAGCGCGTGCCAATAACCGCCAAAGTCGTTGCCAATATGCTTAGTAGTGTTGGTGTAGACCGGGTTCTAACGGTTGACTTGCATGCGGATCAAATCCAAGGCTTTTTCGGATGCCTGGTCGATAATGTATACGCATCACCGATTTTAATGGGTGATATCTGGAAACAAAAACATCCAGACATGATTGTTGTATCACCGGATGTCGGTGGTGTTGTGCGCGCCAGAGCGGTTGCCAAACAGCTCGATGATGCGGATCTTGCCATCATCGACAAACGTCGCCCTCAGCCGAATCAAGCTAAGGTGATGAATATCATTGGTGAAGTGAATGGAAAAACCTGCATCATCGTTGATGACATGGTCGATACCGCTGGCACATTATGTCAGGCAGGCGCAGCCTTGAAAGAGCGTGGCGCAAAAGGTGTTTACGCTTATTGTACACACCCCGTATTGTCCGGTAAGGCAATAGAAAATGTTGAAAACTCGGTGCTTGATGCACTGGTTGTCACCGATACCATTCCACTGTCAGCAGCGGCTGCACAGTGCAAAAAGATACGTCAGGTATCAGTTGCCGAAATGCTCGCCGAAACAATTCGGCGCATACATTTCGAAGAATCTGTTAGTTCATTGTATATGGATTAACGATCGCTGATTAGGGGCTCCCATTTGAGGGAATTCCGGTCAGCGTTAAGTTCCTTCTTGGTCGCAAAGAAGGTTTCCGTCATATTGACGGTTTTTTTGTTTTTGGAGTACAACAATGTCAGATAACATTCAATTGAGTGCTGAACTACGTGAGGATTCGGGGAAAGGTGCGAGCCGCCGCCTAAGACACACGGGAATGACACCAGCAGTCATATACGGTGGCGATGACGCCCCAATATCCATCATGCTTAAACACAGTGATTTCTTTCACGCACTTGAAAAAGAAGCAATTTATACGCAACTTATCGATTTAAAGGTAGGCAAAAAGAAAGAAGTGGTCATTTTACGTGACCTGCAACGCCACCCTTACAAGCAAAAGATCATGCACGCGGATTTCTTCCGTATCGACAATAAAAAGCCGATCCATGTCACTGTTCCCGTTCATACATTAAATGCAGAAGATTGTGTTGGCGTTAAAACTGACGGCGGAATGCTGTCGTTAATGATGTCAGAAATTGAAGTAATCTGTTTACCAAAGAACATTCCTGAATACCTCGAAATCGACGTAGCAGGACTGCAACTCGGCGAATCGATTCACCTGTCAGAAATCATAATGCCTAAAGGCGTTGAGATAGTAGCACTGACGCATGACGAAGATGGCGACCACGACTTAGGTGTCGTATCTGTTCACAAGACTCGTGCTGAAGTTGTACCAGACGAAGCACCAGAAGCACCTGCAGTAGAAGACGATGCTGCTGAAGGTGATAGCGGAGACAGTTAGACCCGCACATGGCTGCACTTAAAGCAGACATACGCTTGATAGTCGGCCTCGGTAACCCTGGGGCAGACTATACCGATACCCGGCACAATGCCGGGTTTTGGTTTGTGGATGGCTTGGCACAGCAATTATCCGTCTCGTTTCGCTTCGATAAACGATTCAATGCAGCCGAAACCAAGACACATTCAAATTCAAAAGATATTATTTTGCTCAAACCCCAGACATTTATGAACCGAAGCGGTCAGTCTGTGGGCGCTGTAGCAAGATATTATAAACTGCAACCTACCCAAATTCTTGTCGTACACGATGAGCTAGACCTGGATGCAGGCGACAACCGTCTCAAACAAGGTGGTGGCCACGGTGGCCATAATGGTCTCAGAGACATCATCAATCACTTGGGCGAAAAAGACTTCTTCCGGCTCAGAGTTGGCATTGGCCATCCCGGAGATCGCAATCAGGTGATTAACTACGTATTGCACAAACCTTCAATTTCAGACCAAATCGCAATTGAAGCAGCAAACCAACGCTCGCTCGATGTCATGCCGCAGGTATTTGAAGGTCGGTTAGACAAAGCAATGCAAGCAT
The DNA here is from genome assembly GCA_047638435.1 of Urechidicola sp. Taxonomy (GTDB): domain Bacteria; phylum Pseudomonadota; class Gammaproteobacteria. The sequence continues at coordinate 687 of JBLILW010000144.1, read as the reverse complement.
TACACACTTAGGACGCTTCTAAAAATGCGTTTTTTTCGCGATTGCCGCGTCAGCTCCCTGCTCGAATCCTCATGTACTACACGTACACTCCGGTTCTCCGCGCGGTGCTTCCTTGCACTAAGGAAAAAATCACTATTTTTAGAGACCTCCTTAATATTACAACAGCACACCAGTAATAGAGCATAAAGATATGGGATTCAAATGTGGCATCGTTGGCTTGCCTAACGTCGGTAAATCGACGCTCTTCAACTCATTGACCAAAGCGGGCATTGCCGCAGAAAACTACCCGTTTTGCACCATCGACCCCAATATTGGAATTGTAGAAGTTCCCGACCCAAGGCTAGCTCAGCTCGCGGAAATCGTCATCCCAAAGAAAACCATTCCAACCACAATGGAGTTCGTTGATATCGCAGGGCTCGTTGCTGGTGCTTCAAAAGGTGAAGGTTTGGGTAATCAATTCCTTGGCCATATCCGTGAAACAGACGCCATTGCACAGGTCGTTCGCTGCTTCGAAGACCCAGATGTTATCCACGTCGCCAACAAAATCGACCCGCTAAGTGATGTCGAAACTATCAACACCGAATTAATGCTAGCGGATATGGAATCTGTCACTCGTCAAATTGAGCGTAACCGAAAGCTCGCCAAATCTAACGACAAGGATGCCAAAGCTAAACTCACCTTTATGCA
>JBLILW010000143.1:0-6933 GCA_047638435.1 Urechidicola sp. | reverse complement strand
TTCAGATGGAATGCAAGATGACAGGCGCCGTGGTAATGGACGGGTTCACGCTAAGACAGATGAGCTTAAACAATGGCTGTGTTGCCAACCCGGCACTCTTTCGGGAGCGTAAATACTCGATTGTTTTTTTATGACTTTTATCTTTCAAATGGAGTCATTTGACGGCTAGAGGTATCGCTCACATCGCAATTTTCTATTAGATAAATTCCCTGAGAAAATATAAAAAGCATAAAGGACTAATCTGCCAATATCAGTCCGGAAAGTCCAATCCGAAATATATTATTTTTCTCGAAATTGAGAGCAATGTCTGGAAAATTCGTCGATTGTTCGTGAAAAAAGCTGATTAGTTTTTCAAATAAATGTCATCAGAAGCCCATAGCACCACCCCGCTTCACGTGTGGAAACAATAAAAATCTTAAAAAATTACAAAAGTTATCAGTAAAACGAGTAGTCTATTATGGGATCTTTTGTATCGGGCAGCGCATCACGTGTTGAAGGCAGCTTTGTTCCGAATAAAGGTATTTCTATTAGTGGTCGATTTTTCCGATAAGAATTTTTGACCCGTATATTTCAATGTTGAAATTCAAAAATATTACAACCCCACAACTTCTGACCGTTTGCCATCAAAATGCGTATCCGTAAATATTCATCCAGAAACACCTCTATTATTTATCCCTAAATAGTAAGCCTTGTTCCACGTCGCATCAGGAAAATCTTTCCACGATTTAGAATATCCATTTCGTACCATTTCTGCTAATTTCTGGATAACTGGCACATATCACAGTTAGCAATAATCAACTCAACGCAATCGAAAGTGTTACTGCTATAATGGACTTTATTTTGTTTACCAAAACCTATCCGGGCCTCTATGCCATTTGTAAACCTTGGATTGTGCAATCCTATAGTACAAGCTATTAAAGACTTGGGTTATGTCGCACCTACCCCTATCCAGAAACAAGCCATTCCCATCATTCTTTCTGGTAAAGACTTAATTGCCACCGCTCAAACAGGTACAGGCAAAACTGCCGCATTTGTTCTGCCGATATTAGAGACATTAAACAAAGAGCGTCAGTTGCGTGGTAAACGTATACGTGCACTTATTCTTACCCCAACACGCGAGTTAGCGGTTCAGGTTGCTGCTAATGTTGCTGGCTACAGTAAACATCTAAACCTTAGCTCTATGGCTGTTTATGGCGGTGTTGATACTGAGTCACAAAAGCTGTGTTTAATCGAAGGTATTGATATTTTAGTCGCCACACCGGGCAGGTTGCTTGATTTGGCTCATCGGCGAGCACTGTATTTTGATGAACTAGAAGTACTGGTATTAGATGAAGCCGACAGAATGGTCGATATGGGATTTGTTGATGATATCTATAGGATCATTGATCGATTACCTGAAGACCGTCAGAACCTATTATTTTCTGCCACCATGAGTGACGACGTTCGCGATCTTGCCGATGGTTTTTCTGATAGTAAAATGAGCAACCCAGCGGTTGAGATATCTATCTCCCCAAAATCCACAACAGCACCCAGTATAGACCAGTGGTTAATCACGGTAGATAAAGACACGAAGTCCGCATTGCTGAGTCATTTAATTAACGACAATGAGTGGGATCAGGCGCTTATTTTTATTGAGAAAAAACACGGTGCCGCCAAACTGGTCGCACAGCTTGCAAAACGTGGTATTGAAGCCGATGCCATTCATGGTGATAGAAGCCAAGCCATGCGTGAAAAGGTCTTAGCTGATTTCAAATCTGGTAAACTAAAATACCTGGTGGCCACAGGCGTTGCCGCCCGCGGTTTAGATATTGGTGAGCTTAGTCGCGTTGTTAATTACGATCTGCCCTTTAAACCAGAAGAATACATCCATCGCATTGGCCGCACGGGTCGTGCTGGTGCCTCAGGTGAAGCTATATCATTTGTAGCAATGGGCGATTTTAAAAACCTATGCGCCATTGAAACCCGCTTAGACCATATAATTAACCGAAAAGAAATTGAAGGCTTTCCCGTTAGAAAATTGGTCCCCGTTTCAATCTTGAATTATGTTCGCAAGAGCAAACCACCCGAGTCTAAATCTCGATCAAAACCCAAAGGCAAAACAGCAGGTAAAACCTTTTAATGTCTACAGAAGAGCTAACATAGCATATTGGCGGAGCTTAAAAAGTGCAGCGAGCTATAAATCTGACTTAATACTTTTTCGGCTGATTCCCATTGTCTTCTAGGGCAAGGACTTACTGATTATCTTTCAATTCCAAAAGACTGCTTTTCTAAAAAAGCATTGTCTCTCTAATTTAAGTTCGGCTAACAATCCTCCACCATGTAAGCCTGAGTGACTACACTTTAATATTCTGTTTTCTGTGTCGCTCCACGAAAAATGAAACTGATCTTCATTACTAAAAGGTTCTTTAATTAAATCCTGCCCCATCATTTATGGTCGTACTAAACAAGCATAGTCATCTGTAGTATCATTCTTTGGTGTTTTCAATTTCATTGTTTTCAATCGGCTTCAGGATTTACTTATGATCATTGCACCTAAGATTCGCGGCTTTATTTGCACCACCACACACCCCACTGGCTGTGACCTCAACATTAAGCAGCAAATTGAATACACCCAACAAAAAGGTGCTGTACAAAACGGTCCTAAAAAAGTACTCGTTATCGGGGCCTCTAGTGGTTACGGCATGTCTTCACGAATCGCAGCTGCGTTTGGAAGTGGTGCAGCAACCATTGGCGTATTCTTTGAAAAAGCGGCAACCGAAAGGAAAACCGGAACGGCCGGTTGGTATAACAGCGCAGCTTTTGAAAAATATGCGGCTGAAGCTGGGCTTTACGCAAAAAGTATCAATGGCGATGCATTCTCTAACGAGGCACGTGATCAGGTCATCCAGTTGATAAAAGACGATTTGGGTGAAATCGACATGGTGGTTTATTCACTCGCCTCTCCCGTGCGCAAAATGCCGGATAGTGGAGAAGTAATCCGATCCGTACTCAAACCTATTGGCGAGACTTATCGCTCTACCGCTATCGATACCAGCCGTGATGCCATCATTAATGCTGAAATAGAACCCGCTACCGAGGCTGAAATTGCAGATACCGTTACCGTCATGGGTGGCGAGGACTGGGAGCTATGGATCAATGCTCTGTCCGATGCGGGTGTGCTTGCTGACGATGCTCGCACCGTTGCTTATTCTTATATTGGCTCCGATATTACCTGGCCTATCTACTGGCATGGTGCGCTCGGTAAAGCCAAGGAAGATGTTGATCGCGCTGCGCAAGCACTCAATGCCAAGCTATCACCCAAAGGTGGCGGTGCCAATGTAGCGGTGCTTAAGTCAGTTGTTACTCAGGCGTCATCTGCTATTCCGGTGATGCCGCTGTACCTGTCGATGGTGTTTAAAGTCATGCGTCAGGCAGGTTTTCACGAAGGTTGCATGGATCAAATTTATCGACTGTTTGCCGAGCGCCTCTACAATAATTCAAATCTCGCCGATCTGGTCGATGACAAAAACCGTCTGCGCCTGGATGATTGGGAACTGCGTGAAGATGTGCAGCAAGCATGTCGTGACCTATGGCCTCAGATCACCAGTGAAAACTTGTTTGAAATGTCGGACTATCAACTCTATAAAAGTGAGTTTTTAAAGTTATTTGGTTTTGGTATCGATGGTATCAATTACGAAGCAGACGTCAGTCCCCTGGTCGACTTCAACCCCATTACTTTATAGACGAAACAATTGCATTAGGGGCCAATATTAGTTTTGGCCTCTAATGCTTCAGGACTATAAAGAATTTACTCCGACGCCATTTCGACCTGTGCTTTTAAACCAATATGGCGTACGTCTTTTCCTTGGACTAAAAACACGACGTGTTCACAGATATTTTTAGAATGATCACCAATACGCTCTAACGCTCGAGCACACCAGGTTACCCGCAAGACGTTCCGGATAGTTCGCGGATCTTCCATCATGTGGGTGATTAGTTGACGCATCATACCATCGAATTCAGCATTTATTTTTTCATCTAAGGCGATGGTTTTCAGTGCTTCATCAACATCCATTCGGGCAAAACTATCGAGCGCTTTGTTGAGCATTTTACTAACCAACTCACCAAGGTGCTCGAGCTTCATAAAATGCGATGACTCTGCCCCATCGTCGACAAGTTCGAGTTGATTTCGTCCTAGCTTTTCTGCCTGATCGCCAATCCGCTCAAGGTCATTGATTGTTTTGATGATAGCTATGACTAAGCGCAGGTCGCTCGCAGCTGGTTGTCGTCGAGCCAATATTTTAAGGCACTGATCGTCTATATCGACTTCCATACGATTAACTTTATCGTCGTCCTGTACCACGCGCCGCGCTATTTCAGAATCTGATTCGAATAGGCCTTTGAGGCCGTTTGTAACCTGAGTTTCGATAAACCCACCCATAGCTAAAACCTGATTGCGAATATCTTCCAGCTCGTTATCAAAACGTTTAGAAATATGTCCACCTAATGGCGTATCTTGACTCATATCTGCTACCCAAATTTTCCAGTGATATAGTTTTCGGTCATTTCATGGCGAGGATTGGTGAATATTCGACTAGTATCACCAACTTCAACAATTCTACCCATGTGAAAATAGGCTGTCCTTTGTGACACTCTTGCTGCCTGCTGCATCGAATGTGTGACGATTACAATGGTGTAATTTTGACGTAGCTCATCGATCAGCTCTTCGATAATAGCAGTTGCTATCGGATCCAGTGCTGAAGCAGGCTCGTCCATCAAAATAACTTCTGGGCTGACTGCAATCGTACGCGCAATACACAACCGTTGTTGCTGACCGCCCGATAAACTCGTGCCTGGTGCACTCAGTCGATCTTTCACTTCTTCGAATAGGCCTGCTTTTTCAAGGCTGGTAATAACAATTTCATCTACCTCGGCATTGTTTCGAGCTAGGCCATGAATACGTGGTCCGTAGGCAACATTATCATATATCGATTTCGGAAAGGGATTAGGCTTTTGAAACACCATGCCTACTCGCGCTCTTAATAACACTGGGTCCATTTTTTTGGCGTAAATGTCCTCACCATCGAGTATTAGTTTGCCACTGACTTTACAGCTCGCAATAGTATCGTTCATCCGGTTAAGGCAACGTAAAAACGTCGATTTACCACAACCCGAAGGCCCAATTAGAGCAACCACCTGATTTCGACCGATATCCAAAGAAGCATCATAAATTGCCTGCTTGTCACCGTAGCTGACATTCACATCTCGGGTTGAAATCTTAGCGTCATCTAACAAATTTTCGCCAATGGTAGACTCAAAACTACCGAGGTCTAAATTGGGAGAAGCCACTTGGTTCATTTTCTGTTGCACTTTTTTATCCATACTGTGAAGCCATTTTTAATGTTGATGCTGTTTTTTAATGCTTAACGTTGACGCTCAAAATAATTTCTGAGCAGTATTGCCAGAGCATTCATCACTGTCAAAAATGCCAGCAATACCAAAATAGTTGCAGCAGTTAATGCACTAAAAGCACTCTCTGGACTATCCGACCATAAAAATATTTGAACTGGCAATACTGTTGCTGAATCAAATACGCCACCCGGCACATCGACGATAAACGCAACCATACCAATCATCAATAGAGGTGCCGTCTCGCCTAACGCTTGCGCCATGCCAATGATAGCACCGGTTAATACACCCGGCATTGCCTGCGGTAATACATGATGAAAAACGGTTTGCATATGCGATGCACCCAGACCCAATGCAGCTTCTCTCAGGGATGGCGGCACCGACTTTATGGCCGCACGACTCGAAATAATAATCGTCGGTAAAGTCATCAAAGACAGCACCAAACCGCCGACCAGCGGAACCGAGCGTGGCATACCAAAAAAATTAATGAATACCGCCAGCCCCAATAAGCCGAATACAATCGACGGCACTGCAGCGAGGTTGTTTATATTAATCTCTATGAAATCGGTGAGCCTATTTTGCGGTGCAAACTCTTCCAGATATATGGCTGCGGCAATGCCCACTGGCAACGAGACCAACAGCGTTACCAACAGAGTCCAAAATGAACCCAGTAAAGCGCCTTTAATTCCCGCTTGTTCTGGCTCACGAGAATCACCATTCCTAAAAAAATCCCAATTTAACGCCATTCGAATTCGGGATTGTGCTTTTAATGATTCGATAAACTCGACTTGGATATTTTTGATTCGGCTAGTGACTCGCTCGAACTTATAAAAGGTATCAATATCATCATCGGCTTTAAACCATATCGACAACGGTTCACCGCCTATTAACCCAGGGTTGTCACTTACTAAACGACTTAACTCGAACTCAGCACTACCCGACATTAAGCGATAAAGTTGTTTTTTGTCTTTGCGCTTTGTCGCTTCGGGAAACTGCGATCGCAGTGCTTTTTTGACTAACCCAGCATAATCGATAGAAGCCAGAGCTGCCTCATCAATACTCACGTTCTTATCAGTTGATAATTCTAAAGTACCTCGATCCATGGGTATATCGAGTAAAATTTCTGTAATGTTAAATGCAGGTATAGCCTTAGTTATGATATCAAACAAGAGAAATATTAAAAAAACAAATCCTGACATGACCGCAGCCTTGCCATAAAATTGAAATCTTTTTTCCCGAGCATAACGCTTTTGCAAGCCAGCTTTGACAATTTCGGTATTATTCATATTGTTCTCGGTATCGGCGCACGACATGCAATGCGATGACATTGAGTATTAAAGTAGTAACAAATAGCATCAACCCAAGCGCAAATGCAGCTAATGTTTTAGGACTGTCGAACTCTTGATCACCTGTCAGTAGTGTGACGATTTGCACAGTGACAGTGGTCACTGCTTCTAACGGGTTAACGGTTAGATTAGCGGCTAAACCAGCAGCCATGACAACGATCATTGTTTCACCAATTGCCCTCGATGCGGCGAGTAAAAC
>JBLILW010000142.1:0-6980 GCA_047638435.1 Urechidicola sp. | reverse complement strand
ATCAATCGCACATTTACCAGTCTGGAACTGGCCTTACAACAAATATTATAACCATTCTTCGCACCCATACTCCGTTATGTCTGCGAATTAAAACTTCGGTTACGTCGAGAGTGTTGGCGCCAGTTCAATTGTCATCTTTGCGCCATGCATCGCATAACCCACAGCTTCGATTTGCTTGATTACATCGTCTTGGTCTAACGCTGCATGTGCCTTCCCCTTCTCAACTTCTAATCGAGTTTTAAATGGAGATAGCGACAACAGGTCTTTATCAATCGAATCAGGCAATATCAATGCCTCAACTCGCGTTCCTTTCGCAACACTGAGGTATTTATCTCCACATTTAGCGCTTTGGTAGATATCAATTTTCAAAAGTTTTATCTCACTAGGTTTATGATTCTAGGGTAGTTATTCGTAGGTACAAAAATAAGCAGTTTCGACAGCAACCTTCACTTGAAACTCCTGGTTAGCATCAACTATAAAATGTTCGCCAGTGGCATACTCTAACCATTCATCACTACCTGGCAGCAACACGATTAACATACCACTGACAACAGTCATGACTTCTTTCTGATTAGTGCCAAACTTATATTCACCAATGCCCATTACGCCCACTGTCGCTTGTAATGTACTGGTCTGAAATCCGATTGATGCCACTTGCCCATCAAAGTATTCGTTAACTTTAAACATGCTTGATCGCCATATTGCTGGCCAAACTAAACTCGACCAGATTAAATAAGGACTACATTCTAACTTGGATAGTGGGCTGCAGAAAGTACCTGAATGATATTTATAACATTCACTCCTACGCATCCATGCGTCCGTGACATACCGTTCATCCTGAACATAAAAAAGCCCCGCATTGCGGGGCATTTTTATATGGCGGAGAGCGAGGGATTCGAACCCTCGATACGGATTAACGTATACGCCCTTAGCAGGGGCGCGCCTTCAGCCACTCGGCCAGCTCTCCAGTTTTTAATTTTAAAGCGACGGGATCCGCTACTTTATTTCAACCTTGTCTAATGAATAATTAGCTTTAGATTTTATTACCTATCTGATCTTCGTCTTGTTCTTCAACTTGTTCTTGATCTTGCACTTTGCCTTGTCCTTCTTCCGCTTTTATACGGTCGTAAATTTCTTCTCTATGTACAGCGATTTCTCGCGGCGCATTCACACCGATTCTAACCTGATTTCCTTTAACACCTAAAACAGTGACCGTTACTTCGTCACCTACCATTAAAGTCTCACCAATCCGCCGAGTTAATATCAGCATAGTATTTCTCCAAATAAATATATCACAGTAATCTCAACCCGAAGTTCCATACAGGTTATCCAGTAATTATTATTATATAGTTCCAAACTCATTAAGAACTGCGCGCATTCTACCCAACTAATAGGACAAGGGCTACCTTTCAGTCTCTAAATCGAAGCCATCGTGTAATGCTCGAACACCTAACTCTAGGTATTTTTCATCAACAACCACTGAAATCTTAATTTCGGAAGTTGATATCATCAAAATATTGATTCCTTCATTGGCCAACAGCTCAAACATTCGGCTCGCAATACCTGCATGTGATCTCATTCCCACGCCAACAATTGAAATTTTAGCAATACGATTATTACCAAATGCTTCACGCGCATTGAGTTTTTTTGCAGTTTCGTTTAACGATTCAAGGGCTGCTTCATAGTCATTCCGATGCACTGTAAATGTGAAGTCTGTTGAGCCATCTGCGCTGACGTTCTGCAGAATCATATCAACTTCGATGTTCGCATCGGATATTGGCCCCAAAATCTTAAATGCAATACCCGGTGTATCTGAAACACCATTAACTGTCAGCTGGGCTTCGTCACGGTTAAATGCAATGCCCGATATAAGTGCTTGTTCCATAATATCGCCTGCCTCGTAATCTGAGGTTATTAGGGTTCCTCCACCTGCTTTAAATGAAGATAAAACGCGCAGTGGAACATTATATTTCTGAGCAAATTCTACTGCCCTGATTTGCAGTACTTTTGAACCAAGGCTTGCCATTTCGAGCATTTCTTCAAAAGTTATGGTATTCAAACGAGTCGCGTTTGGCACTACACGTGGATCAGTAGTATAAACGCCGTCAACGTCTGTGAAAATCTGGCATTCGTCAGCACCCAAGGCAGCGGCTAATGCAACGCCGGTAGTATCTGACCCACCACGCCCTAGAGTCGTGATATTTGAATCCTCATCAACACCTTGAAAACCTGCGACGACAACTATTTTACCTTCATCAATATCTCGTCGAATATTTTCGTTATCAATGGACTTGATTCGTGCCTTATTATGCGCGCTATCGGTGACGATCCGTACTTGTCCACCGGTGTAAGATTTTGCTGGGTATCCGCGTTTTTCAAATGCCATTGCTAATAAGGCAATTGTTACTTGCTCACCTGTGGTGAGCAATACATCCAGCTCTCGCCCTTTCGGATTTGGATTTATCTCGCTGGCTAACGCCATCAATCGGTTAGTCTCGCCACTCATGGCGGACAGCACAACGACCATGTCATTGCCCAGTTCTTTATAGGCTATAACTTTGTCTGCGACCGCTACGATACGCTCTATAGAGCCAACCGAAGTACCACCATATTTTTGAACCAGTAAGGGCATTAGTTATGCAAGAAAAAATCGAGGCAGGAGTATAGAAAATATCGCCTCGTTTGTATAACGAATTTTATCGATTTATTTCGATTGGTCGCAATTAAATCCGGTTCTCTATCCAAGAGGCTACCGATGCCAACGCTTTTTCCAAATTTTCTGGTTGGGTTCCGCCAGCTTGAGCCATATCAGGTCGCCCCCCCCCTTTTCCACCACATTGCTCTGCTACGAATTTCGCAACATCACCCGCTCGAATTAGACTAGTTTCAGCTTTAGTAACGCCGGTTATAATACTCACCTTTCCGTCTTCACTGCTTGCTAAAACAACCACTGCAGCCGTCAGCTTATTCTTCAATTCATCGACAGCATCTCGAAGCGTTTTCGCATCAGCACCTTCGAGTACAGCGGCTAAAACTTTAATACCTTTAATCTCTATCGCTTGACCAATCAGATCACCACCAGCCTGACTAGCTGCTTTTGATTTTAGTGCTACCAGTTCTTTTTCCTGTACCCGAAGGTTGGTTTGTAATTGCTGAATCCTATCGACAAGATCATCTCGACTCGACTTTAGCGCTTGCGCCACATTGTCTATTTTACCCTCACTATCGATAAAACGCCGAACAGCATCACGTCCTGTTACTGCTTCGATTCGTCGAACACCCGAGGCAGTACCCGTTTCGAGTGTCATTTTAAATAAACCAATGTCGCCTGTTCTTTTAACATGTGTACCACCGCAAAATTCGACCGAATCTGAACCAATACTCAACACTCTAACGATATCACCATATTTTTCACCAAATAGCGCCATTGCACCAGTCTCTTTGGCCTCGTCCATATCCATCAACTGAGAACTGGTTGGTACATTGAGACGGATCTGGTCATTCACCCAGGTTTCTATTTGGATGATTTCATCTTTTGTTAATGGCTGATAATGCGAGAAGTCAAAACGCAGTTTTTCGGCATCGACCAACGACCCTTTTTGTTGTACATGCACACCCAAAATTTGTCTTAACGCTTCATGCATCAAATGGGTTGAAGAATGATTCAGCATAACCGCTTGCCGATGTTCTGTATTGATTGCTGCATGGATAGAATCACCAATACTAAGTTGACCGCTACTGAGCTGTCCTACGTGAAGATAAACATCGTTTTGTTTCTGGGTATCGCTGATTTGGAATTTGCTATCCCCTACGGTTAAACCTCCGATATCTCCGACCTGTCCACCCGATTCGGCATAAAAGGGTGTTTGGTCGAGAATCACTATGGCTTGATCACCATTGTCGAGTGTATTGATGGATTTATCGTTTTGCAGGATAGCAATGACTCTGGCATCTGCACTATTGTGCTCATAACCCAAAAAGCCAGTCGCAATATAACCGTCAAGCTTAAGTTTTTTGCTGGCCACACCAAACTGACTAGATGCACGGGCTCGTGTTTTTTGAGCTTCCATTTCAACTTCAAAACCAGCTAAATCTATTTCTAGCCCTTGCTCTCTAGCAACATCAGCAGTTAGATCAACCGGGAATCCAAATGTATCGTATAACTTAAAAACAACGGGTCCACTGATTGTATTACCATCGAGTTCGCTAATGGTTTGTTCAAGAATACGCATGCCCAATTCCAGAGTCTCAGCAAATCGTTCCTCTTCTTTTTGCAAGACACGGGCGACATGATCGCGGTGTTGAGTTAGTTCTGGGTAGGCTTCACCCATTAATTGATCTAACGTGACAACCAACTTATAAAAGAAAGGTGTCTTGCAGCCTAGTTGATGGCCATGACGTGCAGCGCGGCGAATTATACGCCGCAGAACATAACCTCTACCCTCGTTCGAAGGCAACACACCATCGACAACGAGAAAAGCACAGGATCGAATATGGTCAGCGATGACGCGTAACGATTTATTTTCCAGATCATTGATACCAGTTAACTCACCAGCCGACTTGATCAGAGTCTGAAATAAATCGATATCATAGTTGTTGTGGACGTCCTGTAAGATAGCGGCTAGTCGCTCTAAACCCATACCGGTATCGACTGACGGTTTTGGTAGTGGGTTCAAGGTACCCTTCTCGTCGCGGTTATACTGCATGAAAACTAGGTTCCATATTTCAATATAACGATCACCATCTTCTTCAGGTGTACCTGGAGGTCCACCTTTAATTTCAGGACCGTGGTCATAAAAAATTTCACTGCAGGGGCCACAAGGTCCGGTGTCACCCATCGACCAAAAATTATCACTGGTGCTAATTCGGGTTAACTTTGCAGGATCAATACCAATTTTATTGATCCATATATCAGCAGCCTCATCGTCTTCGGAATAAACCGTCACCCAAAGCTTTTCAACCGGCAAACCAATAACATCAGTGAGAAAATTCCAGGCGTAGAAAATAGCCTGTTCTTTAAAGTAGTCACCAAAACTAAAGTTACCCAACATCTCGAAAAAAGTATGATGCCGCGCTGTGTAGCCAACATTTTCCAGATCATTGTGTTTTCCACCTGCTCGAACACACCGTTGAGATGTCGTCGCCTTGTTGTAACTTCGCTTGTCGATACCCAGGAAAACATCTTTAAATTGCACCATGCCCGCATTAGTAAACAGCAGCGTGGGATCATTGCCTGGTACGAGTGGGCTAGAGGCTACAATCGAATGTCCGTGACCTTCAAAGTAGGTAAGAAATTTGTTGCGTAATTCAGCGCTTGTAGTCATATTTTTTGGGTCTTAATACATAAACGACACACAAACTATTTTGTGTACCGCCTGTGATAATGATGTTTACGATCAGCTGAGTCGTTTTATACCGGCAAAGCCATAGCTATCGGAATAATCGCATGACTGACTCGGGAGAAAAACCCCTATTTTGTAAAAAACGCGCCTGTTTCATTTTCTGGGCATAGTCAGTCGGGATTTCCAGCCCATACTTCTTGATTCGTTGCCGCTCAAGTAATTCATTCCAGTCGTTTGACAGTGCTGACATGTGCTCATCGACTAAAACACTATCAACGCCTCGCTGGCGTAACTCATGGGCGATTTTTAGCGGCCCAAGGCCAGCATTGATTCTGTGGTTAGCGTAACTTTCGGTAAAACGTGAATCACTTTGTAAATTATTTTGTTGCAGCACTTCGAGCGCTAGTACGATTTCATCACCATCAAACTCTCGTTTCTCCAACTTTTGACGTAACTCATGCGCCGAGTGTTCTCGGCGCGCAAGTAGATCCATTGCTTTGTTTCTAGCGCTTTTTAATGGCACTTAATTTCTGCCACGAACTTCAGATGGTGACTAAATTTCTTCCAACTCGGCTTGAGTATTGGCCTCCTTCACCTTGTTATTCGCTTTTTCAGACGGCTTAGGCAATAGTTCTTCACGAATTTTATGCTCTATTTCTGCCGCCATTTCGGGATGCTCCTTGAGGAATTGTCGTGAGTTATCCTTGCCCTGACCAATGCGTACTTCTCCATAGCTATACCAGGCACCAGCTTTATTCACATAACCCAGCTTTACGCCAAGATCGATAAGCTCACCTTCGCGCGAAGAACCTTCTCCGTATAGAATTTCGAACTCACACTGTTTAAATGGTGGCGCTACCTTATTTTTGACAACTTTAACTCGGGTCTCGTTACCGACTACTTCATCACCGCGTTTAATCGCACCAATTCGACGGATATCAAGGCGCACCGAGGCATAAAATTTAAGCGCATTACCACCGGTCGTAGTTTCGGGATTACCGAACATGACACCAATTTTCATCCGAATTTGGTTAATGAAGATCACCATCGTATTCGAGCGTTTAATGTTGCCGGTTAACTTGCGCAAAGCCTGTGACATCAAACGAGCTTGCAATCCCATGTGTGAATCACCCATGTCGCCTTCGATTTCAGCCTTTGGCGTTAAAGCAGCAACCGAGTCGACAACTACGACATCGACACCACCAGAACGCACTAACATATCAGTAATTTCTAGTGCCTGCTCGCCTGTATCGGGCTGTGAAACCAATAAGTCATTAATTTCGACACCCAGCTTGGTTGCATAGGATGGATCGAGCGCATGCTCTGCGTCAACAAATGCGGCCGCACCACCGGCCTTTTGGCATTCTGCAATCACCTGCAAAGCTAGTGTTGTTTTACCAGAAGATTCCGGCCCGTAAATTTCGACAACTCGACCTCGTGGCAAACCGCCTATGCCTAACGCAACGTCGAGAGACAATGACCCAGTTGAAATGACGCCGATGGTATTATCGACTCCCGAGTCGCCCAAGCGCATGACGGCTCCCTTACCGAATTGTTTTTCGATTTGACCGAGTGCTGCGTCGAGTGCTTTCTTTCTGTTTGCGTCCATTGTTATTACCTGTTCGTTATTAATTTGGT
>JBLILW010000141.1:0-6981 GCA_047638435.1 Urechidicola sp. | reverse complement strand
TCGCGTTGGAATGCAAAAGCAACGTCGATTAAATCTAACTCGGGCGAAACATACAAAGTGCTGCCGTTAGCGAAGAAACGCTGTAAGTCGGACCAGGACATTTTCGCTGTTTCGGATACCAGTTTGCCTCGAATCAGTTCGAGGTCTTGTTCGTGTTCCTGTTGGAGGATGAGTTCGGGGGTAGGGTTATTCATAGTAGGCTTATTCATGATTGGGCTATTCACTGTAATATTTCGACACCGTTAAGTGGACTGGTTTGAATGGTCTCTCGTATAGTCGCAATCGTTTCCTTACGCGGATAATGCTTGCGCCAGGCAATGGCGACTGTGCGACTTGGGGCAGGTGCCTTAAATGGTTTGAAGTCAATCAACCGTTCATCATGGTGGCTATGCAAAATACTGGTGTGTGGCAATACCGTAATGCCCGTGCCAGCAGCCACCATATGGCGGATCGTTTCAAGTGATCCACCTTCTAGGCTACGCGTAATCTCGCTATTACCCATCATACAGTTAGGGCAAGAATTAATCACTTGATCACGAAAGCAATGTCCTGCACCGAGCAACATCAAGTCCTGCTGAGCGAGGTCTTCGGGTAGAATTTCCTTGCGTTTGTTCCAGGCGTGATCACGAGGCAATGCGACGACGAAAGGCTCTTCATACAAGGGCGATGTTTCGATGCCAGGCTCCGCAAAGGGATAGGAAATGATGATGGCATCCAATACGCCTTGTCTGAGCGACTGATGCAGGTTGGCGGTAAAGTTTTCTTCGATGATCAGCTTCAACTTCGGCGCGCGTGCTTTTAACTTTGGTATAAGGTTTGGCAAAAGGTAGGGGCCAATCGTATAAATAACTCCCAGTTTAAACGTACCCGACAAAGGGTCTTTACCCTGTTGGGCTATTTCGCTTAGAATCCGTGCTTCTTGCAGCACAATATGCGCTTGATCGATGACTTGCTGGCCAATTTCTGTGATCCGTATTTCGTTTTTCGAGCTACGTTCAAATAGGCGGACACCGAGTTCACCCTCTAGTTTTTTGATCGCGATGCTGAGTGTCGGCTGGCTCACAAAGCAGGCCTGAGCGGCCAGGCCAAAGTGATTTTTTTGAGAGACGGCAACTATGTAGCGTAATTCTGTTAAGGTCATTGGATTCAAATAAAGGAAGACACTTCGATTTTGCATACTCTTGAGCCACATGCAATTAAAGACTGAGTTGTGATGAATAAAAACTATGGGTTAATCATCAAATTTATCACTGAATTAAAAGACCAAATAATGATCAAATTCTGACTATCAGCAGCATTTGGCAATCCAAACAAATAAGCAATAAGAGTCGTTAAAGATGAAATCAATATTAATAAAGCTATTTCAACCGAATCTATCACCAGAAAAACAACAAGATAGCGAGCATGCTCTGCGGGTATCGACTGCTGCACTGCTGATTGAGGCTAGTCGAGCCGACTTTGAGCAAGACGAGTCTGAACTTGCCCACATGCGTCAGTTATTGGCACAGCAGTTTTCGTTGGATGATGGCGCACTGGACGAGTTAATGGATCAAGCCCATCAAGAGGCTGATGATCTAGTGTCTATACAACACATCACTCGAGTGCTCAATGAACAGTTCGATCAACCCATGAAAAAACGCGTTATAGAAATGATGTGGCAGGTGGTGTTCGCCGATGGTGTTAAAAGTCATTATGAAGAACATTTAATCCGCCAGGTTGCTGAGTTACTCTATGTGCCCCACTCAGATTTTATCCGCGCTCGCCATAAAGCGGAACCAGCAGACTAGATAAAACGACACTAGATCAGCACTTCTCACTCATTATCTGAAACCAAGTTAATTGGAATTCCCATGTTTAGTCCATTCCATATCCAGCCCCCAGTACAGCACATTCAGCCAGTATTTCGACCACCCAGTGAAGGCCATTCGCTAATTTTTCAGGTCACTAATGGCTGTAGCTGGAACCGCTGCACTTATTGCGAAATGTACACCGACGAGCAAAAGAAATTTCGTCCAAGAGACGAAACCGAGCTGCTAAATGAAATTCAGCGCTGCGGTGAATCAGGTCTGCAACCTCGGCGGGTGTTCCTCGCCGATGGTGATGCTTTGGTGTTATCGATGAGGCGGTTGAAAACGATTTTGCAAGCGATTAAAACCTGGCTCCCGTCAGTGTCACGCGTGTCGTCTTATTGCTTGCCCTCTAACCTGAAAAATAAATCAGTAGATGACCTGGTCGAACTCGAAGCGCTTGGTTTAAAACTGATCTATGTCGGCGCCGAAAGTGGTGATAACGAAGTATTACGCCGTATCGATAAAGGCGAAACATTTGACTCCACAGCCAGTGCAATCATGAAGGCGCATGAGGCGGGTATTAAATCATCGGTCATGGTGATTAATGGTATTGGCGGCAAAGTTTATAGTGAGCAACATGCGATGGAATCTGCACGTCTAGTTAACTTAGTGCAGCCACATTATCTAGCGACGCTAGTACTGACTTTTGATCGTGGCCAAGAAAAAGTGATTAATGGTTATAGTGGGCAATTTAACGAATTATCAACGCTCGAGTTATGCACCGAAATGGAACAGTTTATTAAAGCCACTCACCTTGAAAAAACAATTTTCCGCAGCGATCATGTATCAAATCATTTAGTCTTGAAGGGCGTGCTAGGGAAAGACAAAGCGCAAATGCTCAACAGTATTCATCAAGCGAGTGACTACTTTCGAGAGCATCCAGACTATCAACATCACGCCACTATCTATTAAAAATTAAAATGCTATAGGCCAAAGAGATGAAAATTGGGTTTATTGGACTGGGCAACATGGGTGCCCCAATGGCGCATAATCTGGCAACTGCGGGGCATACTGTCATCGGTTATGACCTGTTAGCACCGATGCCGGACGGTATAGTTAAAGCCGCAACCGTAACAGAAGCCGCAATGGGGCATGATGTTGTTATCACCATGTTACCCAATGGCGAAATATTAAGAGCTGTTGCCCACGACATTATCGGTGTGATGGATAAGGGCACAACGTTCATTGATTGCTCAACTGTCGATGTCGATAGTGCCTGTGCAGTGGCCGAATCAGCAACTGCGGCTGGTCTATTGGCAGTTGATGCACCTGTTTCTGGTGGTGTGGGTGGCGCTGCCGGCGGAACGCTTACCTTTATGGCAGGTGGGTCAGACGCAGCATTTGCTGTCGCCAAGCCTTTGTTTGAAGTTATGGGGCAAAAGGCGGTACATTGTGGCCATAGTGGTGCAGGGCAAGCTGCAAAAATATGCAACAACATGATTCTTGGCATTACCATGATAGCCACCTGCGAAGCCTTTGCCTTGGCAGATAAACTCGGCCTAGACCGCCAAAAAATGTTTGACGTAGTGAGCACTTCTTCGGGGTATTCATGGTCGATGAATGCTTACTGCCCAGCCCCTGGCGTTGGTCCGAAATCCCCAGCTGATAATGACTATATCCCCGGATTTTCTGCCGATCTAATGCTAAAGGACTTACGGTTAAGCCAGAAAGCAGCCGAGACTGCAAACGCGAATACGCCGCTTGGCGAGCATGCAACAGAATTGTATAAAAAGTTTGTTGAAGAAGAAAATGGTAGCGGAATGGACTTTTCGGCAATACTGCAACAGTTTGAAAAACAAGGGCGTGGATAGAAACAGTCTAAACGGGGGGTGATAAATCAAAGGCAATTGTTGCCCCTGCCAGTGGGAGGCTGAGGCAGCGTAAGCACCTTAAACTATTGTAGTTTAACCATTACTTCTGAGTCCTAGACTCAGGACTACGGCTTAGGTTTGAATTGCTTCTTCCTCCTCCTTTTTCAAAGGGGAATTGAGGGGGGTATTAAAGACCGAGCTCACTTTGCTTTTTCTTAGTTAATCCTAAAGAAACAATGCGATGTGATTCTGACAAATAGTAGATAAACACATCATCTTCTGTATCCGGCGCATCATAATGTTGTATCCACTTCATGCCCCGAGAGGCAAAGTAAGGTGCTGGCTTGTATCCCATTTTGTCACTTATAAAGTGAAAGTTCAGTTCAGACGTTTTAAATGTGAATGCCGCTTTTTCAGCCTTCCCCCAACTTTCCATACGTGATATTCACCCCATTGAATGACGTATGAAGTCGACAAAAGGGCGCTAAAAAATTGATTGAATTCTTTGTATGTCATACGAATAATTGAAACCCCGATATCCTATCCTTAAACTAAACAAGCAGAATGATTCTAGCTGACACCTTTATATTGACAGGCAAGTAGCAAGTCAATTGATCACAATATACAATTAATATAGCTTTCTAACCGTTTTAAAGAGTCTACGATAGGAATCTCACGCTTTGAACTTCAACTTAAAACAATTAGAAACATTCGTCTGGGTTTCAGACTTGGGCAGTTTCCGTAAGGCGGCTGACCGGTTAAATACAACCCAGCCCAATATCTCTTCGCGTATATCTGCGCTGGAATCTATTCTAGGTGTCACGCTGATGGAGCGTGATGCTGGTTCAGTACGTTTGACGACCAAAGGGCGCGAGATGTTGGCGCATGCGCGTACCGTGTTGAAAGCAGCTGACGGTTTTATTGAAGCGGCTAATCAAAAGACATTGCATAACGGCGTACTGCGATTGGGTGTAACTGAGATGGTGGTGCATACCTGGGTGCGTGAATTCTTACGGGTTTTGAAGGATCGTTATCCGAATATTACGGTCGAGCTAACGGTCGATTTGTCTATTAATCTGGAGAAGGAACTATTCGAGCGTTCGATTGATCTGGCGTTTCAAAATGGGCCTTTTAACCGTCAAACGACGGGTAGTAAAGAACTTGGTGTTTTCCCGCTTATTTGGATCGCATCACCTAAAATTGGTTTGCAGGATTTTAATCGGGTCACGATTGACGATATGGTTCGTTTTCCAATACTGACTCATGCTCGCAGTACGCTACTATATGCAGAGGTGGAAACACATTTTGTTGCTAGACGCGATTTGCCGGCACGACTAGTCGGTTCGAGTAATTTGGCTGCCTGTATTCACATGGCAGTCGATGGATATGGCGTGGCAACTGTACCCGAGGCCATGGTGATAGATGAGTTGCAATCGGGTGAGTTATCGCGAGTGAACTATGGCTGGGCACCGGAGAGTTTGAGCTTCTTTGCCCGATACGATGCAGAAGTATCGGCTGGTTTTGTTGTTAAAGCAGCTGACATAGCGAGTGAAGTGTCGTTAAACTTTGCTCAAGCTTTAGTTAACAGGTAAATCTGTCAGTAGATAAATTCATATACCAGTCATACAGAGGATAAAAATTTATTATCCTATCTATCTAATTAAATAATTGGATTATATGCATTAGGGCAGCATACACTGCTCGTCAAACTTATATTCTGTGGTGAACCATGAATCAATCGTCAACTCGACTGGGTGTAGATATTGGCGGTACTTTTACCGACGTTGTTCTCGAAATCGATGATGACTCGGGTTCGGCTAAGCAATTTTCAACCAAGGTATTAACCACCTACGCCGCACCCGAAAATGCCATTATCGATGGCATGCAGCAAGTTTGCAGTCAGGCGGGTATTGCCCCGTCTCAAATCGAGCAAATCATTCACGGTACAACACTCGCCACCAATGCGCTGATCGAACGACGGGGTGCCAAAACGGCATTGATCACTACCCAGGGATTTCGTGATGTGATTGAAATGCGCAGTGAATCTCGCTTCGAACAATATGACCTTAATCTGGTGTTACCAGAACCCTTATTGCCACGCCAACAGCGTTATACCGTCGAAGAACGCATTGGCGCTAAGGGTGATGTTTTAATTCCATTACAACGTGAAACGGTCGAACGCCTAGTTGATAGTATTAAAGATTGCGGCTATCAGAGCATAGCCGTTGGTTTGATGCATTCGTATTTGAATAACGCTCACGAAATCATGGTTCGCGAAGTGATTGCCGAAAAAATGCCAAACGTAGCAATCTCGCTATCGTCCGAAGTATCACCACAAATGCGCGAGTATGAGCGCTTTAACACCGTAGTTGCGAATGCCTATATCAAACCGATGATGAAGAGCTATCTTGATAGATTAGGCGGGCAGTTACGGAATGAAGGTGTCGATTGTTCTATCTTTCTAATGCACTCTGGTGGTGGCATTATCTCACTTAATTCCGCCGCCGATTTTCCGGTTCGTCTGGTCGAATCTGGCCCGGCTGGTGGTGCTGTGTTTGCAGCGCACATTGCTGCGCGATACGGCCTCGATAAGGTGCTGTCATTTGATATGGGTGGCACGACTGCAAAAATCTGTTTAATCAATAATCAAACCCCAAAGACTAGCCGAGTATTCGAAGTCGCCAGAACCTATCGATTCAAAAAAGGTTCGGGTATGCCTATCTCAATCCCCGTAATTGATATGGTTGAAATCGGCGCAGGCGGTGGATCACTCGCGCATGTCGATGCCATGCGACAAATCCGAGTCGGGCCGGAATCAGCCGGTTCTGAACCAGGTCCGGCTTGCTACAACCGAGGCGGAGAACGTCCTGCAGTTACCGATGCTGATCTGATGCTCGGTAAACTCGATCCAGATAATTTCGCAGGGGGTACGATTAAGCTCGATATCGATCAGTCAAAAATGGCATTACAAAAGACGCTAGGTGATGTGCTAGATATGGATGCCCAAACTGCTGCTTACGGCATATGCGAAGTGGTTGACGAAAATATGGCGAATGCCGCTCGCGTGCATGCGGTTGAAAATGGTCAGGACCTTACCGATTACACTATGATTGCCTTCGGCGGTGCTGCTCCCTTGCATGCCGGTCGGCTGTGCGAAAAATTAGGCGTGTCTCGTTTATTAGTACCGCCGGGTGCGGGCGTGGGGTCGGCCATTGGGTTTCTTCGTGCACCTTTTAGCTTCGAGGCCAACCGCAGTGTCTATATGCGCTTGTCTTATTTTGATCCAAATATTATTCGTCAATTGTTATCCGAACTTGAAA
>JBLILW010000140.1:0-6990 GCA_047638435.1 Urechidicola sp. | reverse complement strand
TGCTCACACAGTCCGAAACCAGGCAATTGACGCACTTTATTGCGGGCGAACAGCGGGACGCTCATACCCGTTAAAAACCTGCAATAAGTCTCTGTTGTTAATGTGTAATCACTTTTACCTGACAAATGCTTATCGAGACCCTGAACTGCTGCACTAATTTTTTCTATATTAGGCATAGCAGGATGGTGTGAATATTCTAACTTCGCGACCTGTTTACGACACACCGAACAATGACCGCAATGTTCAGGGGCTTCTTGATCATCAAAATAACGGGACAGGTTATTACTCAAACAGCGATCCAGTTCAAAAAACCGTAGCAAAGCGGCGATGCGCTTGATCTCATTTTGTTCCTTGTCAACAAAGTAGGTAGTTAGGTTTTGCGCCAGCTCTAAGTCTGCCAGTTTTTGCACATCAACCTGGTACACCTCGGTAATCAACTTGGTTTCAAGCTCAATCATATTGTTCTCTTGCAGGTATTCCATCGCCTTAACTACGCGATTCCGATCCGCCCCATAGGCTTGATACATGCTGTCGAAATTTAGACTTCCCCATACTTTTTTCATTTGGCTATTAGCAAAAACAGCTTCAAGGAAGGTTCGTCGCTCGCCTTCAAACTGCTGCAATATTGCCTGCTTATCCTGCAAAAACTTGTACTTGAAGTCAGCAAAGTAAGCGTACAAAGGGCGCATTACCGCTAAAATCTCGAGCTGTACCAGTAAGGTCTTCAGAGGCAATTGGCGAATATTACTGGCCGTCGACAACCGATTGATTTGAACTTCCCATTGGGCTTGCTGCCCTTGTTGCTCATTGAGCTCCTGGCGAATATTATTAACCACAAGTTCAATGCCTTGCAGCTCAGGTGTATCACCATAAACAAAGTTTTCGACCGTATTCAAGCCATCAAGATTAGCCAATGTAATACAAGTAGCAGGCTGACCGTCACGCCCGGCTCGGCCTATTTCCTGGCTGTAATTTTCGATTGATTTAGGCAAGTCGTAATGCAACACAAACCGTATATCCGCTTTATCAATACCCATACCAAAGGCAATCGTGGCGACAACAACTTGCAGCCGACTTTGCATAAAATCATCTTGAATAGCCTGGCGTTTGTCATTGTCAAAACCCGCATGATAAGCTTGTGCATGGATATCGTTGCGAGCGAGAAATTCAGCCACTAGCTCCGCAGTATGCTGCAATGTAACGTAAACGATACCGGAGCCACTTTGCTGTTGTATTATTTGTAAAAGCTGCAACTGTTTATCCATCTCAGTCACCGGCATAACGCTCAAGTCTAAATTTTCCCGATAAAAGCCAGTCTGCACAATATGCTCGTTCCCAATCGAAAATCGATGTGCCATATCTAGTTTGACTTTCTTAGTTGCCGTTGCTGTCAGTAACAACACCAATGGAATATTGAGTTCTTGCCGATACTGGGGCAACTTAAGGTAGTCTGGACGAAAGTTATGTCCCCACTCCGATATACAGTGAGCCTCATCCACCACCAGCATAGACATCGGCACACCGTGAATAAACTGCCGAAAGCGTTCGTTTTTAAAACGCTCTACCGACACCATTAATATTTTGATCTTACCTTCGCGCACACTCTGCATAGTTTGTTTACTTTGCTCAGGCGTCAACGTCGAATCAATGCTCGCTGCACTGATGCCCTTCGCCTGCAAGAATTCCAACTGATCTTTCATCAAGGCCAACAGTGGCGACACCACCAGCGTTAAGTGAGGTAAGTGTAAAGCGCTAAACTGATAACACAGTGATTTACCAGAACCAGTGGGGAAAATAGCCAGAGACGAAAAACCGCCAAGGAGCTGCCTAACCGTTCGCTCTTGTCCTAGTCGAAACTGATTAAACCCAAAGACATCAGCCAGGGATTGCTGAATATCGAGAGAGGTTTGAGGTAAGTCAACCGGTGTGCCGTTCATAGGATACTCCTTATCCAGTTTTTAACGTCTATTGTGCAGTAGCTTGGGCTGTATTGGCTTTTCAAGCTCATAGATGGCATCGGTAATGCTCTCTAGCTTATTTTCTAGAACCGCCTGTGAATCTTTTAAAGCTTGGTTATAATAAAGTCCGCCGATTTGCTCAGAGAAAAAATCCAGCAGGAACTCAGCATCAAACTGTGCCAGATCCTGATCTAACTCTCGATTAAAATATTGCTGAATTTTTCCAACAATAAAGTCTTTATCATCTTTTGAAAATGTGATTTTTGCCAAGGATGCGACCTACTATTGCAATATGATAGTCCCCATCATAACAATTTTTGTAACTCTGACTCCAACATAGTTTGTATTGATCTGGTTGGGCTAGGGTACCGCTGACTTCTTTGAATAGATGGATAGCAGGCTGTTCTATCAGGGTATCTTCAGTGTAGGTCAAGCTATTATTAATCAGTCAGCGTTTTTGACTGTTCCATAAATTCATCAAAATCGTTCTTTTCGGAATTCTCTTTTCTCGTCAAATTTCGACAAACTTTTCATTTTTATCGTTGAGCAGTAGCCCAGCTACCTCTGCTGAAATTCGACCCGTATCTTCTAATGAGCCAAATTCGTTAAAGTGGAGGAAAAGATTCAATTTCTCCACCCACTACTCCATTATTATTTACCACCGCTTGCTAGCAGGTCAGCGTAATCAATATACATGGTCACAATCTGATTCATTTTTACCAATTCCTGACGGGGCAAATAATTCTTCGCAACTCCAATGTATTTTTGCTAACCCTGCCATCCATCCAGCTAGAAAGTCCCATATTAGCCTTATGGCCATCAGTTCGCTCACCAATCAGCTCAGCAGCCGTATAACCATGAACAGCATAATCGCGCTTATTTTGAACCGTCGCAAAAAATAGCTGACTAGTCTGGCCGTTCGAAAAATAATCATCGGTCGTCGTGCTTGCCTTCCAACGCAACTGTCCGGAATTTACAGATAATTGCACTTGGTTTTAGTTCTCCCTCATCATAGATATTTGACAAGTGCTCAATAATGGTTGCTGGTGATTTATCATACAGCTCAACAAGCTAGAATTGGGTAAGCCATGGCGTTTCGTCCTTCAACCACACTCTAAGTTGCGGTTTTACCAACTTCGGTGAAAAAGTAATTGCCAATCCTTTTTCAGCCATTTCGATAGTCTTTTAAATTGAACACATTATCCGGCAACGGCTCCGCTGCAATATTATTTATCGCAGAGTCTGATAGAAGTGACAGCATCTCTGTTTGAGGCCAAATATAGTCATTTCGGCCTTTTACCTTGCGAGGTTGGGCTGACAACCATTGGGCTGCACGTGGGCCGGACACATTCTTAATATCAACATTATTGACCAACAGCATATGCTCAATATCAGCCTTCATTTGGTTCATCGAGCCCTGTGACGAGCGATTACAATCAGTATCAATTTGTAGTGGTGCCAGATAACGGTGTACTGCATCTAGTTGTTTGTCGTTGGCTCCTACCTTGATCAGCGTGTTCATTAAAGCATCTTCAAAACACCCGTTTAAATTGGCGAAATCTGGTTTGGTTAGGCAGGGAATGAATAGCGAGAAGCGAGTTGTATCGTGTACCAGTAAGATGCACTGACGACGTTGTATGGTTAGTAAATTGGCGTGCCAGCCACTTAAGACGCTGGACGACAAGCTGCCTTGCGCTTGTAGTATTTGGGTAGCACTTTGCTCGGGTAGAAAGCCCTGATCGTTGACGGGGAGTTTTGCGAAGAGCTTTTTAGTGGCGTGGATGAGTATCATTGTTATTCACCAAAATTATGTGGTTGTCTATCCATTAAAGTTCATACCCAATAAGAGCTGTGGAGATCGCACTCTATATCACGATGTAAAGAAGAGTATCGCCAATCACAACGTCTATCCACTAAACCATGTGATGTTGAGACATCCCTACTCTATGGTAAAACTAAGTTTCGTAGGCCGGAAAAGACGAAATCGCCTTCCGGCATTTACCCTCTTAAAATTCAAGTCCATTGGTTCGATGGAAGGCGCTTCGGTTTT
This sequence comes from Urechidicola sp., assembly GCA_047638435.1. Lineage (GTDB taxonomy): Bacteria > Pseudomonadota > Gammaproteobacteria. The sequence goes on along the minus strand of JBLILW010000140.1, from coordinate 2,982 downwards.
CCACCTAGCTTGATTAAGATACTGAGCTACAAGGTGACTGATTGAGTAAACAATATGGCAGAGCTTGCTGATTAGGCGCTAGGGTAAAATTATGAAACAACTGATTAAACATTATCTAGGGTGAGCTGGAGTTGGTCTGATTTCGGGACTCGACTGAGTATGTAGCATAACTGATTTTAATAGTCCACTAGTCTGACAGTGTCACTTAACCGTCGAATACGCGGTATACACATTAGAGATACTATGGATTAGCGCTTTAACAGCTGATCAAAGGGTTCTGGTTTGCCAATGCGGTAACCCTGTGCAAAATCGACTCCTATTTCGATCAGTTTATTTTTTATTTCATCGGTTTCGACAAATTCAGCGATAGTCTTCATACCCATCACATGGCCGATTTCGTTGATCGATTTTACCATCGCATAGTCGATTGGGTCATCGACCATATCTATGACAAACATGCCATCAATTTTAAGGTAGTCAACGGGCAGATTTTTTAAATAACGGAATGATGATAAGCCACTGCCAAAATCGTCTAACGCAAACCGGCAACCAAGGCTTCTAAGTTTTGATATAAAGACACGCGCTGAATTCAAGTTTGATATAGCAGCTGTTTCGGTTATTTCAAAGCAGATTTTGTTGGCATCAATGCCAAGCTTAGTTATCTTATCAGCCACCGAATCGAGAAAGTCAACGCTATCCACTGACGGACCGGACAAGTTAATCGACACCAGATGAACCTGTTTTAAAAATTCTGGTTGAGACGCCATTAGTGTCAGTGCAGTTTCGACAACCCAGTTATCGATGCCCCGGATTAACCCGTAACGTTCAGCAGCGGGTAAAAAGGCGCCCGGTGGAATGACACAGCCATCCTCGTCAACCATTCGAAGTAGAACTTCACAATGACTGCCAGTTTGCTCACCAAGTGCCTCAATGCTTTGGGCGTACAAAATGAAACGATTCTGTTCGAGTGCTTCGGTTATACGGGGTACCCACTGCATCTCTCCGTGGCGCCTGGTTAATTCTGTGTCTTCCACTTTATGGACATGTATTCGATTTCGACCCAACTCCTTAGCCATATAACAGGCTGCGTCAGCGTAGCGGAATAATTCAGTATAATTAACGGTTGATTCGTTGATTTCAATCAGACCAATGCTCACCCCAATTCGAAATTCCACGCCTTCCCAGAAGAATCGAAACTGATTAATCTCCTCCAACATGGCATTCGCGGTCCGATGGGCTTGATCGAGCTTACAGTGCTCTAACAATAGACCGAATTCATCGCCACCGAGTCTTGCCAGAGTGTCGCGGTTCCTTACTGTGCTTAATAACTGTTTTCCGACCTGACGTAGCAGCTCATCACCCGCAATATGACCGCAGGTATCATTCACCACCTTAAATTGATCAAGATCCAGAAAGCAAAGTGCATGTAAACTATGGTCCTGATGCGTGGCCACAATTAATCGCTCAACGCGCCGCTCGAATTCACTCCGGTTTACCAACCCAGTTAAAGCGTCATAACTGGCTTGGTAACTTAATTTCTTTTGTGCTCGATTCCGCTCAGTTACGTCCTGGCTAATGCCCATAAGTCGACTTACCTTACGATTCAAATCTAAAATAGGGACTAAAGTGCTACTGCACTCGATGCCCCGTTTGCTGAAAAACTCAAATGCACATACTTGGCCAAGTAAGGCCTGATTCAGGTGTGTCAATATTCTTGACCTGTGCTGCTCTGACACCAATTCAAGATAGGACAAACCGATAACTGATTGTTCATCGGTGATATTAATCATCTCTAGTCCAGCTCGATTCATCGACAATAAGTTACCGTCAAGATCAATTTGTTTGATGCTCATCGGCGCCGATTCGACCAGCGTACGAAAATGCTGTTCACTTTCGATTAATTTTTGGGTGCGCTCTTCAACCTGCTGTTCGAGCTGGGTCTGATTGTTGAGTAGCTTCGCTTCTAATTGGTGCCGTTCAGTAATGTCCTCATGTATCGTCAACACCCGTTTCCAACTATCTTCATGTCCCTCTATGACGGCACTTATCATGCGTACGTCAAACTCAGAGTGGTCGATACGGGTATCACGAATTTGAGCATTATAGTATTTTCGCGGACTGGTAAAATTGGCGAGTTCAGACATATAAAAGTCCGCCCAATCGTCATTCCACCAGTCTGAGACATCTTCATCTATATCGACAAGCGCCTCAAAGGAAGGGGATCCATATAAATCTAAAAGCGCCTGATTAGCCTCAATCATGATGACACCTTTTTCAATTATTTTGCGCAACAAATCAGGATGACTTTTAAAATAGATTTTTAAATCATCGATGCCAGATCTTAGCAGATCATCGACCATTATTTTTGCAACGCTATAATCCAGCACCGACACCCCGAGCGGTAGTTGCGTAAATAACGAGCCATAGCGTTGCTCACTGTCCTGCAGTGACAGCAGTGACTCTCTGTAGCCAGTAATGTCCTGAATCGCACCAAAAGTCTTTAGCACGATATCGTCTTCAACCAAAACGCCGTACTCTAGCTCACGTACATAACGGACTTCACCACTGGGGCGAACGATGCGATAGTTGAAGGTATGCGCCTGCCCTCGCGGGTGCTTTTGGTCCAGGATAGCACTCAGGTTTTCACAATACAGTGATAGGTCTTGCGGATGTACCAGAGGAAAATAATCTGCCTCACATTGATACATTTCAGACAGCGCGGCGGGCGTCATACCGAGAATAACCGCCATTTCATCCGAGAGATAAGTTGGTTTATTTGCAACATCATCCCACTCCCAATAACCTATATCTATGGCCGCTGAGAGAGTACGAGTTAATTCCTGCCTGAACTCACTAGAGACTTCAGCCTGAATTAGCTTTGACTGTAAATTCGAATTTTCATCGAGCTGGCTTTGCTTCAAAGCATTCAATTTAAGAGTGTTAGATTTTTTTTGCACTGTCTTCCAACGGTAAATACAGCAA
>JBLILW010000139.1:0-7003 GCA_047638435.1 Urechidicola sp. | reverse complement strand
AATCGTGACATTCGGCCTAGATTCGTAAATAATCCCAATTACGCCCAATGGCACCCGCATTTTACCAAGCTGGATTCCACTAGGTCGGAATTCCATCTCGCTTATTTCTCCGATAGGGTCTTGTAGCGTTGCAACCTGTTGCAGCCCTTCAATCATGGCATCAATTCTGTCATCGGATAGCAATAACCGATCAAGCATAGCGGCATCCAGGCCGTCCGCTTTTGCTTGGGTCATATCTTTCGCGTTGGCAGATTTGATTCTATCGCGCTGACTGTCGATTACCTGGGCAATCTGTTGCAATGACTGGTTTTTGATTTTGGTGCTAGCCTGTGCCAGTACATCTGCGGCCATTCGAGCATGCTCGCCTAGTTGCTTCATGTATTGACTGATATCATCGTCAGATTCACCTGAATCTGAGATAGGGCTTTTTTGGACAACACTCATTTACGATTCCTGCTCAAGCTGAGAAATAGACTTAAGTCCGCAAAAGCTACACACGATTGTTTTCAAAAGAAGCCAGTCTCGATCAGGAAAGTCATCATGCTGCTGGCCTTTGTTAATGCGGTCTAATGTAGCACAGCTTTGCAATAAACGCTCAATTTGATCACCTTTCAAGCGCTTTAAAGCCGATTCAAAAAGGCGTTGCTTCGAGCTCCAAATGCGCAATTCCTGCCATACTTTTGGGCCCATTCGTCCCACACTTTTGGCCTGCTGTAAGCCCACTAATTGCTCGAGTGCAGATTGTAACGACCAGCGTAATTGCACCGTGACATACCCCTCTTCCTTAAGGCTATCGAGAATCTTAATGGCTCGTTTAACTTTTCCTTCCAGGCAGGCATCGACTAGCACAAAATGATTATATCGAGAGCTTTGCGCTACAGTCTTCTCGATTTCCTCGAATGACACCGTGTTTTGATCATAAAAACGGAGTGACAATTTGTCTAGCTCCTGATCGGCTGCCAGCAGATTACCTTCGGTACGCTCTGCTAAAAAGCCGGCCGATTGACTGTCTATAATGAGGGACTTGCTCTCTGCTCTTTGCATGATCCAGTTAACCAGTTGGTGACTTCCTGGCGTTTTGAGCTCACTGATCTCTCCCACTTGCTGTATGCGTTTGAACCAGCTCGAATTCTTTGTCGGTCGATCCAGTGCTGGTATGACAAAAATGAAAACCATATCCTCGGGTAGTTGATCACAAATTGCTTGAATTGTTTTACTCCCTAGCTGCCCAGGCTTTCCACTATTGATCATAATCACACGGCATTTCTTTGCCGAAAAAAGTGACAACATAGCCGACTCTTCAAGCAGACTATTCCAATCGAAGCCTGACTCCGTAGTGAGGGTTTGGATGTCTTCAAAATCGTTTTGGCGCAGGACTAGTCGGGCTTGATCCAGCCAATCCCGCACGAGCAACTGTTCATTGCTGGATAATAAATAGAGCGAAGATGGAATTTTACTAAGGCTTGCCGGTAACATGGGTCTGTTTTTTGGCCGAGTTAAGAACAAACCGCATGCTATATAACAAAACTCAACTCTTCAACCTAGAAACATCTTCAAATGACAGTTTGCAGTGATTAATCGATATGAGGGAGGGTAATACCTGTAATACGATCAATATTAATCAACCTAGTCACTCCTTCGTACCCATGCATCCGTGACATAACGTTCATCCTGAACATAAAAAAACCCTCAGGCCATTGCTGGCGTGAGGGCTAAGAGATTACTTGCTTCTTCCATTTAGCTGCATCCTGCTAGGCATCCGACCTAAGATGTAGTAAGAACTTCCTGGTCCACATTTCCGTTGCCCAATTCCTTATGAACTTGAGTCTATTCTAGCGATAAGAAATAGAACCGCTATAGGCCCTAGCACATAGAAAGTGTAGTCAAATTCGATATTCAGCGTAGGAATTATCCTACGCTCTATATTTCCCTCAATCCATCTGATGGTTCAATCCTGGCGGCTCGGAAGCCGCCTAAAATTGCGGCTAATACGGCTGTCATCATAGTTAGTCCAAGCGCCCAAAAGAAATGCTCTGATAACAAAAAGCACAAGGTTTGATCAAGGTTTAATCTCGGCGCTAAAAATCGATTGATTAATTGTTCGAATACAAGATAAATCAGTACCGCAAATAGCCATCCCAGTAGTCCAGTTAGACAAGATTGCACGACGGGAAACAACACAATCCGACTGCTCTTAAACCCTAACAATCTGAGTATGCTCAAGTCTTTCTTTTTGCGATCTACATTTGCCCATAGGCTAGCCCCTAAAGAAAAGGCAAAACCGACTGCCCCTACACAGGCGATGATCCAGAAAATTACCGATAGGTTTTGATCGATTGATTGCACCGTATGAATCTCTGCGGTGTTCGCCTTTACTCGAGTGCCTTGCTTTTCGAGGTCAGTTACCAGTCGATTAACATCATAAATTGATTTTGCATAGAGCCGAAAAGATGGATATTGACGTGCTCCAAACTCTTCGGTATCACCCGACCAGTCAAGCTCAGGGACTGCTCGTCCATCTTTAAACTGCTCCGTCGCCAGCAGCAAATCCAGATTAACAAAGGCAATATTTCGACTGCTGACAGCCTCACCGGCTATTTCAATCACTGTCAGTGTCAAGTGCACCCGTTCACGTTTGCCGCGGAATTGTCTGGCTAAACTGGCATCGATTGTCTGCCCCTTTTCTATCTTTAGCTTTCTCGCGGCTGATTGGCTCAAAATAACTTCAGAATAGCCTGTCGGGACACTGCTTAACTCGGTTAACAAAGGGTCTCCCTTTGCTGTTGCCATCATTTCAGTCGAAAGAATATGTCTGGCTGTGTTGCTTTTTAGCTGAATAGTGGCAGCTAATGCACGCGTTTTAGGAATGATAAATTCGACTTCTGGGCGCGCTCTGAATTGTTCGACCCACTGTTCATTGTAACGACCACTGCCGATTGGCCGGATCTCTCGATTGACTGGGTTTTCCACCAACCCCGATATCATTGAGCTGACGATTCCAAACTTTAGTCCAAACAATATCATCATTGGTGCGAGGACGGACGCGAGTGCAAATACAAAGCAACCCGACATACGCCATTCGTGGCTATAGTCGCGGAAACTCAATCGGAGAATATTATTCAGTTGGCTCATGGGGATTCGTTATTAGTCGTTCGTGATTGATGACTGGTGCAAGATTATGAACTAGGCTCTAGTCTCGAAAAAGTGATTGGTATACCCGCCCGTTTTCTACCGCACCCGCTTCTTGATGAAGTGTGCGTAGATCCATTTTATAGACATGCGCCCAATCGTGACTTGAGGTGATCAGGGTGATTTTGAGTCCTTTGATTAACTCCATTACCACTGCCATGATCTTTCGCGCCGTGATCGGGTCTAATGCAGCTGTCGGTTCGTCAGCGAGTAATATCGATGGTCGATGTGATAATGCCCGCGCAAAAGCAACTCTTTGCCTTTCGCCAGCGGATAACAAACCTGGCAACTTGTCGAGTTGGCGCTGAATGCCAAGCACTTTTGAAATTGAGTTAATCGAATCATCATCCGCTAGCTTCAACAACCGACGTGGCAGTTCAATGTTTTCACGCACGGTGAGATAAGGCAATAGCCCACCCGATTGCAAGACGTAACCAATATTAAGACGACGAATTTCAGAAAGTTGATCACGCTTGTTTTTTTGCCAGAGCTGTCCAATATTGTTTGTTTCACCGTCGTTAGTTTCGAGGCTAAATTTTTTAGTTTTGTCAGGGTGTAGTATTAAGGCAAGCATATCGAGCAAAGTGCTTTTACCACAGCCACTGTGCCCTATAAGTGCTATGTTTTCACCTTTATGTATTTCAAGGCTTGGGACGCGTAGCCGAAAACCGACGTTTTCGACCATACGTTCCTTTACGACGTTTTTCAGGCTATAGATGATTGACACTTTGGATTAAAACTCGTTGGGTATTGTTTCTTAGTAAGAAAGTTAATAAAGAATGAAGAACATAACGCTCATCACGTCACTTTCATTAACACAGCTTTATCGATATATCAGGGTAGAAGATCAAGCGACACAGGAAAAACAGAGTTGCCGTTAACCGGCCCTCCGCCAGGTGTCACCCAAAGATCGGTATGGTCATGCAATGCCTGGTAGTAAGTGATTTTACTTTCCAATCGATGCATAAACTCTATTTGCACTTTGGCTGACCACGCTTCCCAACTTTCCAGGGTCAGGTTCATTACTTCACCGGTGTAAGGTAAGTCTTCGATATATTCACGCATATAACCCATGTTAGCTAGGCTCGCACCTGAGCCCGATGTACTGCCAGCAACGGCTGATGGGTCGAGGCTTACTGTCGCAGCCAAGCTCTTTAGGTCTTCTATAAAACTTTTAGGGCTTAGCACGCCTTCTTCTGCAAGCTCTAGAACCTGTTGCATCACATTTTTCAAATCACTCAATTGATCTCGAGTGAGTAGCACTCGTACATCGACGGTAGACCGCTCGGGATTTTCAAAGTCCTTGTCGACCATCCAGGCATTAAATACGGTTGGTAATGGCTCGCCTGATTCTTTTTGTAAATAACGCATGCGTAATGCATTGCCTAATTTTGCGACACGGGTTTGCAACTGGGATAGCTGGGATGGCGTTTCATCTACAATCGTTTCAGTTTCTTCGCGTAAAGGAATAGGCGGTACGCCATTGGTCGTAGCGAGCACTTGTTGTGTTATTTGATTGGCGAGTACCTCTAATACTGTGCCGAATTCATTCACTTCTGCGAGTCGGACGCCATAGTAAAAGTCACCGATACCGGGGTAATAAGAGAGTTCTTTATAAACACGTTCTGTCTTTTCATGGTTGGCTGCTGATGACTGGGCGCGCAAATGTAAAACCCAGATCGAAACACCTTTGTCATAGGCCAGTTGCCTTAAAGCTTGAGCGCTGAGCCGAGTAGAACCCAGAGAATCGTGACTTTCGCGCGGCCCAGCATCGGTAATCAAGATCACGTAACGGGCATCGAATTCGTTCCAATCGGTGTCTTCTATAGCTGACTTTATACCGGCGTAGGCGTCTTCGCGAAAGTCCCGGCTAGACACTTTGGATGGGCTTAACTCATTCACACGATTAAAGAATTGTTTAACGTCCGTGCCTTGCTTGAGGCTGACATAAGGTCGAACCAGATATTCTAATTCGGGCACCTGGTCGATGTTGTCTCGATAGGCTGTTAAGCCGAAGCTCACCTGATTGTTTAAACCTTGCTTCTCTATCGCTGAGTAAACCTTGGCAACCGCCTCACGAGTACGATCAATGTAAGGCCCCATCGATGCCGTAGAATCAATCACAAAATGAATGCCGCTACGATAACTTCGAGTTTTTTGACTGGTAGCAATAGTGCCCGCACTACTCGGTTCATCTTGCAGCGGCACACTGGCTATTTCCAGTAACCGAGCTTGCTCATTACCTAGATAAACATCTTCGTGTTGTTTGATTGGTACGAGATAGAAATCTTGCAAAATATCGATATGAGCTTCGGGTTGAATCGCAATCACCGGAAAGTCAGCGCCGACATCACCTTTCACTGCTGATTCATAGAGCGACTGATAGGCTTCTTTATCGTAATCTTCGACCAGCGCCTGTAACTTCTCTTTGCTTTCGAACAACATAACACGCTGAGTGTTCTGCGGGTCTTTGAATGATACCGTGAGCGCCTGATTCCAGATAATGGCTTGTGCCTGCTTCACCCAACCGGCGGTGTCACCGAAGCTACCATGACCTACCTTGATCCAGTCCTGTTTTTTTTGATAAACGTAAAGCACGCTAAACGGCAATATTTCACTAGATGAGGCTGTCTTTTCTGGTGACGCATAAAGCCGAGCATCGGGGGTGCTCAACACACGTTGATATAGCGTTTTCTTTCCTTCCATTAGTAATGGCGCTTCGGCAGCCAATGCACTACTGGTATAAACAACAACCAGCCCAACGAGCAGAATTTTGATTAACTTTTCCATGAAATCGCCTTAATGTCTGATGGTTACTAATTTAAGTTCAACAGTAATTGGCGTGCATGGGGATTCCCCAATTCAGCCTCATCCAATGCCCATTGTCGCAAATTTTGTACACTATCGATGGCAGGTTGGTAACCGACCAACGCTGCTTTTTGATACCACTTATACGCCTGAACAGCATCTGCTTGGTCTAGCAAACTATTGCCTGCTCGAAACTGAGTTGGATCAGACATTAGCGCCATTTGCATGATGGATTCGAGGTGACCTTCTCTGGCGGTAAAAAAATAGAGCAAATGAGCATCCGCCAAACTACCGTCTTCCTGGAAGGTTTTTGCTTGATTGAAAATTTCAATCAGAGGATATGGTCTACCTTTCTTGCGGATGGTTTCAATTATTTTTCTGGCTCCCATGCCGGGTGGAATGGTTAGATTCCGATCAATAGCGCCATTGTTTTCCAATAAAGTCGCCGCTTGTTCGATTTCAGATACTTTTTGATCTACGACCCGCTCTGAACTGTTCCGGTCAGAACCAAAAAAGATAAATAGTATTAGTCCGCCAACAACCAATCCGGTCCAGAATAATGGGTTACGCTGTGGTGCTGTCAAGATGGACTCGCTCAGGGTAGACATTCATTTTTTATAATTGCTAACCAATTTTTGGGGCAATGGTCACAAGGGGCTATCGATTTTTTCGCCTAGATTATAAACCTTTGTGGTGACTGGGTAAATTTTGAAGCCTCTGTTTCCTACACTATTTTACAATCTTTTGAGCTGAAAGATTAACTGGCTAAATAATGTTTGCTCCAGTGTTCTTTCGGCGGTTTCTTTTTCAGATCCAGTTCCCAGCAAATTATTACTGTCTTGCTCTATATTTATCTGACGCTCTATCACTTTTATCTGCGATGACATGACATCCAACGTTTTCTTCACGCTATAACTGAGCCGTTTCGAAATTTGTACGATTGTCTTACCGGTGCCACCGCTATCGGCGAGGTTGCGTTCCGCCAAACTGGTTATTTTAACCTTAA
>JBLILW010000138.1:0-7011 GCA_047638435.1 Urechidicola sp. | reverse complement strand
CTTCCTCATTTTCTGGCTCAGCTTCCGACGACTGATCGAATGAATTGTCCCTCGACCCCGAAACAACGAGTTCCTTTGGCGCGCTGGCAGCCCTGAAAATTTCGAATCGACTTTTAACCGTATCTCGACCTGCTCGCTTTCCCGTTTCTGCATCAATCTTAACGGTTACCATGTCATCCGGTTGCCGCTCAAGGTTTTCAGGCATTCCGCTTAATGCCGAACGCATATAATCTATCCAAATCGGCAAGGCAGCCCTGCCACCAGTCTCACGCGCACCCAATGTTTGCTGATTATCAAACCCAACCCAGACTGTTGTAGCCACTCGATCATTAAAACCACTAAACCAAGCATCAACCTGATCATTCGTAGTACCAGTTTTTCCACCTATATCGCTTCTACCCAAGGCCTTGGCGCGAACTGCCGTACCTCTTTGAACTACTTCACGCATAATGGAGCGCATTATAAATGCATTTTGCGCAGTAATAACCTGCGGTGCGTATTGAATCACAGGTTTTTCAATCAATTCAACGTCGTCTGCGACGGCTGTTGCTTCTGCGTCTAAACCCGCTGCTGGATCACTCTCAACAACCGTTTTTTCCTCAACAGGCGTGTCGATAACGCAATCGTCACAAACAATTCGGGGAGTATTTTTGAATACTATTTCACCTGAACCGGATTCCACTCGACTAATCAAATAAGGATCTATCAAGTGCCCACCATTAGAAAACACAGCATAACCTCGAGCGATCTCGAGCGGTGAAAAAGCACCACTACCGAGTGCCAGCGACAAATCATAAGGCATATCTTTTCGCAAAAAACCAAACCTCTGCGCGTAATCAGTGGCGAAATTTAAGCCGATTGATCTTAAAATTCGGATAGAGACCAGATTGCGAGACTTAACCAATCCCTCCCGTAAACGCGTCGGACCATAAACTCGACCAGAATAATTTTCTGGCCGCCAGGCTGCCTCTAACGAATCATCGTCAAATACAACAGGGGCATCATTAATAAGGCTCGCCGCTGTAAACCCCTTTTCGAGTGCGGCAGAATAAACAAACGGTTTAAAATTGGAACCAGGCTGACGCTTTGCCTGCATCGCCCGATTAAACTTATTTTGAAAAAAGTCAAATCCACCCACCATTACACGAATAGCACCATTGCTGGAGTCTAGAGAAACCAGAGCACCCTGAACTTGAGGCACATCGCCAAGTAGCCAGCTCTCATCACGCTGTTCCAGCCAAATTACATCACCTAACGCCAATACATCCGTTACCGTGGCGGGCTTTTTTCCTCGACTGTTGACTTCTATATATTCATTGGCCCAATCAATACCACCCTTGAACAATACTTCAACCTGCTCATAATTTGAAATTAATACTGTTGCAGATAATTCATTTACCGATAAAACAACGCCTTTACGTAAATTACCGATGCGCTCATCACTAACAAGATCCTCTTCGAACGGGTCATCCTCAATCAAGCTTAAATCGATATTATCAATAACACCGCGATAACCGTGACGACGACTGTAATCAAGCAACGAACTTCTTAACGCGGTGTTTGCAACAGCCTGCCGTTCACCATCGATACTGGTATAAACCTTCAATCCAGTTTTATAGACGTCGTCACCATAGGTCTCATACAACTCTGCACGAATAGACTCAGCAACATAATGTGCATCAGCCACTATGCGAGTCGCATGTAACTCAGCAGTGACTTTTTCCTCTATTGCCAATGCATATTGCTCATCATTGATATATCCAAGAAAATTCATTCGACCAAGTATGTGATTACGCCTTATAAGTGCCCGCTCTGGATTTATAATTGGATTATATTTCGAAGGCGCTTTCGGTAGGCCAGCAATCATAGCTGCCTGGGCCAGAGAAAGTTCGCTCATCGATTTATCGTAATATACCTGCGCCGCCGCTGCCAACCCATACGAACGATGACCCAAGTAGATTTTATTTAGATAGAGCTCCATGATTTTTTCTTTGCTTAGCTCACTTTCCACTTTCAACGCCAACAAAATTTCATTGAACTTTCGGGTATAGGTTTTTTCGGAGCTGAAAAAGTAGTTTTTCACCATCTGCATGGTAATGGTGCTGCCACCACGAGTTTTTTCCCCAGTTTTTACCAACTGATAAGCTGCCGCCATTAAGGCCTGTGGATCAACTCCAAAATGAGTCCAATATTGACTATCCTCGGCAGACACAAACGCATCAATTATGTACTTAGGAATGTCCTCGAAAACAACGGGGATCCGCCTATGCTCACCGAATTCGGCCAACAAAATTTCATTTTTATCGTAAACCCGCATTGGCACCTGAAGCTGGGTGTCCTCCAGATTTTCGATAGAAGGCAGATTAGGCACCAAAACACCATAGATATAGAGCGCGCCAGCCAACAACGCAATTGACCCGGTAGCAAATAACACCGATATTATTTTTACTAGCTTTATCATAAATTTAGACTACATATATAAAGAACCACATGAAAATTATCTACAAGAGTATTATCTTGAACTAACCTCGATTGCAGTTTATACAGAATTATTTAACATTCTATACGCTTACGACTAGATCTTAATGTAATTTATCATATAAGATCAGTCGGCATAGGCATATAACTGAGAGAACCTTTTGTTTTTATCTAGAAAAAAATCATCACTGATTGGTTTAGACATTAGTTCGACATCCGTAAAGGTAATGGAGCTAAGCAAAACTGGATCCGGCTACCGAATTGAAGGCATAGCTCTCGAACCGCTGCCCGTAAACGCCGTAGTCGAAAAAAACATCGCCGAAGTCGAAACTGTGGCGGAAATTGTAAAGCGTGCGCTACACAAGTCCAAAATAAAAAACAAGAATGTTGCCATTGCAGTTGCTGGCTCCTCAGTAATCACTAAAAAAATAACAATGCCTATCTCTCTATCCGAAGACGAGATGGAAGGTCAAATACAACTCGAAGCCGATCAGTACATCCCTTACCCTTTAGAAGAAGTAAACCTCGACTTTCAGGTTTTGGGGCAAACCGAAAACAATTCCGAAACAGTTGACGTGCTACTTGCCGCCTGTCGCCGAGAAAACGTTGATGACCGAGTCGCAGCAGTAGAACTTGCTGGTTTGACGCCGAAGATAGTAGATATCGAAGCCTATACTATCGAATCAGTATTTTCGTCAATGGCCTCACAAATGCCACATGAAGGCATGGATAAGATTGTGGCCATCGTCGATATCGGTGCCACTATGACAAGCCTTAGCGTCATCCGCAACCATAAACTTATCTATACTCGCGAGCAAAACTTTGGTGGCAAACAACTCACCGAAGAAATCATGCGCCGTTACGGCTTGTCATATGACGAAGCGGGACTCGTTAAACGACAAGGTGGCTTACCTGATAACTACGAACCAGAAGTGCTTAATCCTTTTAGGAAAACAACGGCCCAGCAAGTGAGTCGATTCTTACAGTTTTTTTACTCGGCTACCGGAGACAATGGCGTTATCGGTCACCTCATACTCGGAGGCGGTACCGCATGCTTACCAAACTTGGCTGAACTAACCGAGTCTCATACTGGCATACCAACAACAATAGCTAACCCTTTCTTGGGCATGTCATCCTCAAACAAAGTTAATAAAGCAAATCTTGAATCAGATGCGCCCTCGTTCCTAATAGCAGCAGGACTAGCCATACGAGGGGCAGAATACCTATGACCAGAATTAATCTACTGCCCTGGCGAGAATGGAAAAGACAGGAACAGAAAAGACAGTTTGGACTCTGGAGCATTCTATCATTATGCCTTGCTAGCCTAATCATGCTGCTCATTCACATTCAAATGGGTTCGAAAATCGACTATCAGCTTTCACGAAATAATTATATTTCGAATGAGATTACTCAGCTTGACAAACAAATTGCTGAAATAAGTGAGCTCCAAAAAGTTCGTCGTAGCTTGCTTGAACGAATGGAAGTCATCCAAGCTCTACAACGAAGCAGACCGTCTATTGTCCATTTATTTACTGAAATCGTCAGTACTGTGCCAAACGGCGTTTACCTGCAGTCTCTATCCCAAAATGACGGCAATTTGGTAATGAACGGTGAAGCAGAATCTAATTCTCGAGTATCAACTTACATGAGAAACTTGAGTGGTTCTGATTGGCTTAAAGATCCTAACCTGACTGTTATTCAGATAGAAGACAAAAAGGTAAATCGAATTAGCGCATTTACACTGACCGTTAAGCAAACATCACCTAACGCTGTAGAAGAAAAAAATGATGATGGAGGCATTCAATAATGAATTTTGAAGAAATCCAACATCACCTCGAGCCTGAAAACATTGGTCAGGCGCCCATATCAGTTAAACTTTCGATACTTTTATTAATTTTCGTGGTCGTCATCGGATTGGGTTTGTATTACGACACAAATGACCAACTTACCCAATTGGAACGACACGAAAGAAAAGAAAATGAACTAAAAGAAGAATTTAAAATAAAGGCCAACAAAGCCGCAAAACTGAACCTTTATAGAGAACAGTTGGCAGATATGCGCGTTTCTTTTGGTGCCCTACTTCGCCAATTGCCAGAAAAGACAGATATCGAATCACTCTTAGTAGATGTATCACAAACCGGCTTAGCAAGCGGGCTTGAAATAAAGAAATTTAAGCCAAGTGCAGAAGAAAAGAAAGGCTTCTATGCAGAGCTACCCATAACACTCGAAGTATCTGGTTCGTTTCATCAATTGGCATCATTTATCAGTGGCATCGCAGCATTACCGCGAATAGTGACTATAAGCAATTTAGAGCTCACGCCGATCAGCAGCAAAGACAATACATCGCAAGATAAACTCAGCATGTCAGCAACCGCTAAAACTTATCGTTACCTGCAGGAGAATGAACAGTAATGTCAAAATTCACTTACTGTTTACGCCTTCCCACCATTTTGGTAATTTGTGGACTCGTTGCAGCCTGTAATCAGGGGTTGGGGGATTTGCAACAATTTGTACGACAAACCATCAGCCAACCACCCGGTAGAATTGAGCCAATACCTGAGTTCCAGCCGTATCAAAACTTTGAATACACCTCTCATGATTTACGGGACCCTTTCAAACTGGTTGACTTTAGACGACCCGATGAAAATTCTGAAACCATTAACAATATAGCCAGCGGACCAAAACCAAATATTGATCGAGTACGTGAACCGCTAGAAGACTTTCCTCTGGATACATTAAAACTAAAGGGTTCAGTGACTCAGGGTAGCGTCAAGTGGGGGCTGGTTTTCGCACCAGACAATACAATACACCGAGTACTCGAAGGCCAATACATGGGACAAAACCACGGCCGCATTATCTCTGTCACAGACCAGAGTATTGAATTGACCGAAATTGTTCCCGACGGCCTAGGCAACTATATCGAGCGTTCATCAGCTGTAGCGTTGATGGAATAGCGATAGGAAAAACCAATGAAATCAATAACTAATATAGCCATAATGAATAGAGCCCTAAAAACCTCACTCGTTGGTATAATTTTACTAACCCTCGGTATCAATAGCGCCATTGCCAAAAACTTGATAGGACTCGACTACTCGGTATTAACCGGAAACGCAGTTCAGCTTGTCTTCACTTTCGATGAAGCCGCGAGTGAGCCACGGACCTTCACTATCGACCAACCCGCGCGAATTGCACTCGATTTTGCAGGCACCTCAAATAAGCTACAACAACGAAATTTTCAGGTAGGCATTGGTAGCATCCAAAGTATCATTTCTGCCGCCGCTAAGGATCGTACTCGCGTTGTACTCAACCTGACGAAAACAACAGCATTCTCAACTGAAGTTAGCGGAAATCAAGTGACTTTGACACTAGCAGGATCAAGTCAATCAGGTGCTGTAAAAGATAGCGCTCAATCATCGCCTATTACTAGCGCCTCACCGACAGATTCAAACATAGGCATTGCAAAAGGCATTACAAACATCGACTTTAGACGAGGCAAAAATGGCGAGGGTCGCATTATTATCAACATGACCAACTCATCCATTAGCACCGATGTTTGGCGTGAAAATAACATGATCTATGTCGATTTTGTGTCGTCTCAATTACCGAAAGAACTTCAACGACGCATGGAAGTCGGTGATTTTGCGACACCTATTAGTCACATTGATACTATTCAAGATGGCGACAACATCCGAATGGTCATTGCATCGGACGGTGATTTTGAACATCTGGCCTATCAAACTGATTTGATCTATACCATCGAAGTTGCACCAATTTCGAAAGAAGCAGAAGAGCAGAAGAAAAAAGACAAGTTTGGTTTTACTGGTGAGAGACTGTCACTCAACTTCCAGGATATAGAAGCACGCTCTGTTTTGCAGCTACTCGCAGATTTTACCGGTCTCAACCTGGTTGTCAGTGACTCAGTGACAGGTAATCTGACTCTAAGACTGAAAAATGTACCCTGGGATCAGGCTATGGACATTATTCTCAAAACAAAAGGACTGGCGCAGCGTCGGTCTGGCAATGTCATACTAATCGCACCAACAGACGAAATAGCGGCTCGAGAAAAACTGGAACTTGAATCCAGGAAGCAGATTGAAGACCTGGAGCGGCTGCGAACTGAGTTCATCAAAGTCAACTATGCTAAGGCACAGGAAATGGCTGAATTACTTAATCAGAAAGACAATGCAATCCTATCCGTACGTGGGTCTGTCAGTGTCGATGTTCGAACGAACACCTTATTGGTGAAAGATATCAGTTCAAGCTTAAGCAGTGTTAGGCGATTACTGGCCGAACTCGACATCCCGGTCCGCCAAGTATTGATCGAATCACGAGTTGTTGTGGCGAACGACGACTTTAGCAAGGAACTCGGTGCTCGATTTGGCGTATCCAGCATAGATGCCAATCCCAACCTTACTGGGGGTAGTAACGCAGCTACTTCTGGTTCCCTTAACGATATAGGCACAGCCGGAAATGCATTTACACTAGGTGGCGGTGGTTTAAACACAAACCTACCCGCACAAAATGCCGCTGGTA
>JBLILW010000137.1:0-7012 GCA_047638435.1 Urechidicola sp. | reverse complement strand
ATCAGTGCATTTTTAGAGATGCCCTTAACTCTTACAGTTAATTTGGTTGGAAATAGCATGTCTGAATATATCGCAACGATTAGCTGGTTTCGCCACGCAGAAGAATCGTATATTGATAACAAATACAGCCGTGGTCACGAATGGCGCTTCGATGGTGGGGTCACTGTGCCGGCCTCATCCTCGACACATATCGTGCCTCTACCTTATTCAATCGAAGAAAATGTTGACCCAGAAGAAGCATTTGTCGCCTCTCTCTCTAGTTGCCACATGTTGTTTTTTTTATCCATTGCAGCTAAAAATAAATATATTGTCGACGAGTATATCGATGACGCAATCGGCCTTATGGAACAGAATGACATTGGCAAAATGTGGATGGCAAAGGTTACACTCAGGCCCAGAATTTCATTCTCGGGTGACAAAAAACCAGGCCTGGCCAAGCTAACCAAAATGCATCACCAATCGCATGAGCAATGTTTTATTGCAAACTCGGTTAAAACTGAAGTGGTGACCGAAATTGACGAGTCTTCACCCGCCTTTTTGGACTCCGAGCAATGAGTCGAGTAATTCTGGGATCTGCTTTAACGCCTCGGCACTTCCCTGCCAAGTGACATTACTCGCTTCAATCAGCAATACCCGGTCTGCGGCATTTAGGGCACGCTCAGTGTTTTGTTCAACTAGTACAATCGCCACATCCTTTTGTTTCAAGTCATTGAGCACTTCGTAGCATTCGTCGACGACTTTGGGCATCAATCCGAGCGACATTTCGTCAACCAATAACACTTTGGGCTGGCTCATCAATGCTCGTCCAATAGCGAGCATTTGCTGCTCTCCACCAGAAAGAGAGCCCGCTAGTTGTCGCTGCCGATCACGTAAGCGTGGGAAGTAAGTGAAGGCCTGCTCGAAGCCTGAATGCAGTATTTGCTTATCGACAATTTCCCCCCCAATAATTAGATTTTCGAGCACGCTCAAGTCAGGGAATATTCGACGACCTTCTGGCACAATAGAGATGCCTTTTCGTATTCGTTGCTCTGGTTTCAGCTTAGAAAGTTCAGTGCCATCAACGCGAATTCTGCCACTGTATTGTTCGACTAGCCCAGACAGGCACATCAGGGTCGATGATTTTCCAGCACCGTTAGCACCGATGATCGACAATATTTCTCCGCTTGATACGGACAAGCTGATGTCTCGTGCGGCGACAATATCTCCATAACCACAACTCAGCTCTGAAACTTCAAGCATGACCGACTCCCAGATAAGCGTTGCGCACATTGGGATCAGACATTACTGTCTCGGACTTACCAAAGGCGAGTGATTTGCCGTTGTCCTGCACATAAAGCGTGGGACAGATACGCATCACTTCGCGCAGATTGTGTTCAATTAATAGAATAGTCTGACCATCCGCGTTGAGCGTGGCGATTAAGTCAGCCAATGACTCGGCTTCTTTTTGATTTAATCCCGCAAGCGGCTCATCAAGTAGCAGTAGTTTTGGATTGAGTGCCAATGCACGCGCTACTTCCAGTCGCTTGAGAAAGCCCAGTGGCAAGGTCCCGGGCAATTCATCGGCAACGTGACTAAGGCCGACGCGCGTTAGTAATTCGCGTGCTCGCTTTCGTTCGCTACTGTTATCAGTAATCCACATTGACTTCAATGCATGGCGAGTTTTATCACTACCACAGGCGAGGACAACGTTGTCAAGCAAACTCATTTCACGCAATGGTTGAACAATTTGCTGTGCCAAAGCCAATCCAGCACGAATACGCAGGTGTGTTGCTTTGCGGGTAATATCGACGCCTTCAAGGAATACCTGTCCATCTTGAGGCTGTACGATGCCAGTGATTGCTCGCATCAGTGTGGTTTTACCCGCGCCGTTCGGGCCAATAAAACCAATCAACTCACCGTCGTTAATACGCAGGTCAACATTTTCGACAGCGCATACTCCGCCAAAGCGGACAGTCACACCGCTGACATGAAGTATTTCAGTCATTGCTTATCTCCGTCGCGGCCTGGTATGCCCCCCGGTTTCGAAGAGAACAAACGAGTGCACAAACCTGCTATGCCGTCTGGAGAAAAACGCATCATGGAGAAAAGTAAAGCGCTGTACAATAGCAACTTATAGTCATCAATAAACTGCACTAGCATTGGCAGAATACTGAGTAGTGCTGCAGCAAATATGACGCCCCACACTGAACCAATACCGCCGACGATGACCATCGCCAACACACTGATCGATTCTACAAAACCGAAACTGTCTGGCCCGATAAACCGAAAGTGATGTGCATAAAGTGCACCTGCGACGCCAGCGGTGGCGGTGCCAATAATGAATGCAATTAATTTATAGCGTGAAACATCAATTCCGAGTACACGGGTGACGTCTTCATTGTCGGCAATTGACTTAAATACAAAACCCATCCAGGATCGGCGAACATACAATGAGAAAGCCGCGAACGTGATGGCTAGTGCTACGCAAATTAGCATGAATCCGACTTTGCCGAAGCCACTGCCAGGAATACCGGCGATGCCGATTTCTCCACCAAAGAAGTCCTGTTGTCGAATAATACCGACAAACAAAAATCCGACGCCCATCGTAGTAATGGCGAGGAAATCGTGGCGTACTCGTAAACTCGCCAGGCCAGTAATAGCACCCAGAACAGCTGCGAAAAATGCGGCAGCAGGAATGGTCATTAGAAACGGTACGCCAGCTTTTGCCAACATTGCCGAGGTGTAGGCACCAGCACCGAGAAAGGCCGCATGCCCAAGGCTGATTTGTCCGCAAAAACCAGTAATGAAATTTAGGCTCAGCGCAAATAAAATGCTGATTGCCATTGTTGTTAGCAGGGTAATTTCGTAGCTCACAGCTTACCTCCCATCAAACCTTGAGGACGCACCATCAGCACCAATATTAAAAATGCAAAGGCAATGGCATCACGGCCGAGTAGATGGCCGATATAAATGGTGCCGAAGGATTCCAGTACGCCCAGTAATAATGCCGCGATTAATGTGCCGCGAATACTTCCTAATCCCCCCAGCACAATAATTGCCAATGCTTTATAGGAAGGCACGCTGCCCATCGTCGGCTCAACCAGATTGTTTAACAACGCCACTAATACGCCAGCTGCCGCAGCAAAAGAAGAGCCAATAAAAAAATTGAGGTAACGCACGTTTTGAATCTTGACCCCAAATGCTCGTGCCATATCTGGGTCAGTCACTGTCGCACGCCAGGCAACGCCAGTACGGGTGCGCATTGATAGCCAAGCAAGCGCGCTCAACAGCACGACAGACAATCCCATGACTAATATTTCGGCATATTTCATGTAGAACCCAGTGAACAGTTCGATTTGTCCCTGCAGGGGCGGCGTTTGATACGATAGTCCATAAGGACCAAAAGCAATGCGGAAGATTTCTTCTGCGGCGATGAACAAAGCAATCGACGCGATTAGTGAAACATATGGCGGTTTTGACAGGAGCGGTTCATAGGCAAGCTTATACATCAACATACCAGCAAAACCGACCACAAGCATTGCGACTACCATAGCGAGTGTAAAGCTCCCAGTAGCATTAGTCACAATCACGCCGATATATCCACCTAGGGTGAATAATGCCGCATGTGCTACGTGTAAAATTCGCAACAGGCCGTAAACAAGCGTCAGGCCGAGGGAAATTAGCGCATATATGCTACCTTGCACAAGTCCCTGGATAAATAGTTCGAGATAGAGCATCCGATATAATTTTTATTGTTTGTTTTTTTTAGAATGCGCTCCCAATGAATTGGGAGCGCTACTATATTGTGCTGTAATTTATTGGTTAGGTGGTGCTAACAATTTTGAATCGCTAATCACCGAATGTTCGTGCCAGTTTCCATCCTTCACTATTTGCACTTGCACGTCTTTGAGCACCTCTCCTAATGCATTAAATGAGATGATGCCTGTCGCTGCTACAACCGAGGTATCCGCTATCGCATTGCGAAGCGCTACTTTATCAGTTGCTCCAGCCTTGCGCATGGCAGCGACGATGACTTTCACGGCTGTATGTGCAGAGGCCGCAACCATGTCAGCCTTGTTACCGGTTTTGCTTTCAAACTCACGAATGAAATCTTTTGTTTCACTAGACTCTGAGTCTCTATTAAGCGATGTAGTGATGATTGTGCCTTCGGCAGCGGCGCCGGCGATATCAATAAATTTCTGCGAGTCATAACCCTCCTGACCGATAATCGGCACAGTAATTCCAGCAGCCCGCAGTTGGCTTACCAATGGTCCAGCAGTAAAAAAGTAACCCGACGCATAAATAGCGTCTGGCTTATCACTTTTTACTTTTGAAACAATCGGCCCAAACTGACGATCTTTGATCCCATATTCGTATTCCGAAACAATGGTAATACCGTAATCACTAGCGGATTCTTTCAGCCCCGCTGCTAGTGATTTTCCAAAATCATTCTTCAAGGTAATGACCGCCACTCTTTTAGCTCCAAGCGTTTCACCAATCAATTTGGCACCGGCACGTCCCTGCACTTCACCAACAAATGAAGTGCGGAAAACGTAGTTTCCCGCTCGGGTAATATCCGGATGAACCGCATAGGCGGCAATGTAGGGTACGCCTGCTTCCTGAAAAATTCCGGCTGCAGCACGGGTTGAGCCAGAATAACTACCAGAAATGGCCGCAACCACCTCATCTTTTTCAATTAGCTTTTGCGCAATCGGCACTGCTTCTTTAGGAGATGCCTGATCGTCATAAACAACCAGTACGACATTCTCACCATTAACGCCTCCAGCAGCATTTGCTTGCTCGACAGCAAGCTCTGCACCGTTAAGCGCCGACGTTCCATCGGCAGCGGCAAATCCAGTCAGCGGTACGTTAAAACCAATTTTGATCGAGCTGGCGTGACCGGTGGCAATAAAAAGTAATCCACTCATCACGACGGCCGATATTATTTTTGCTCTTTTCATTGAATTTTTCCTCTTTTATTATTGGCCGTTAGAATTATATCCAACGGAGAATGCACAACAGCGCCTGCATACAAATTTTACAGGAACGTTGAATTTTATAAATCGATCGTACCAAAATTTTATGTGCCAATTGCAATGGCACCTTGATCATGTGTTTGAGTGCGAAGACTCGATCGACAAAAATACTCGCTACTGCGTTAATTTTGTATCGATGAACTTTACTAGTTCGGAGCTTCTGGTGAAATCATTGTCAGCTAGTTTTGCCCTCCAAGCCAGCCGCTGCCGAATCAGAGGCACCCGGTATTTTCATCTCAAACACTTCAGTAATTGATGTGTAATCGTAATAACCCAGGCGCGCCAGCGGTCGAATTTTGGCAATATCCAGTTTGCCCTCTGGTGTGACTACCGCATCGTCCACGTGAATACGTACGACTTCGCCAAAAACCACGTCAACCCATCCCGCTGCGGAGTTGCCACTTAGCCGATGAGTTGAAAGGTAACGGCATTCAAAATGACAGGGGCTTTCTGCGACTCTTGGTCCGGGTGCATCAACCGAGGCCGCATGAGTCACACCAGCCTTTTTAAATTCGTCGACGTCAGATGGGAATTCTACCGCAGAAATATTGACAGCCTCACGCAAGTCATAAGTGGCCATATTCCAGACAAACCAGCCAGTCTCTTCGGCATTGATGACCGTGTCTTTGCGGCGTCCATCGCTCAATTGATTGGCAGCAAACATCACCATCGGTGGATCGAAGGTCAGATTTTGCCATTGACTGTAGGGCGCGAGGTTAACTAATCCGTCTTTTGAAACTGTTGACAGCCAGCCGATTGGTCGAGGCACTGTGCAGCTCTTAAACGGAGAGTAAGGCAACGGACAAACTTCTTTTCCTGGCATGTAGTTCATCTTGGCTATTACTCGTTTAAAATGCTGGGGAGATTCAAGCCATGCTCGCGCGCGCAGTCTTTTGCTGACTCATAGCCAGCATCGGCATGACGCATTACGCCACTAGCCGGATCATTCCACAATACGCGTTTAATGCGTTCTGCAGCGGCATCGGTGCCATCGCAACAAATCACCATGCCCGAGTGTTGAGAGTAGCCCATACCCACACCACCACCATGATGAAACGATACCCAGGTTGCGCCACCTGATGTATTGAGCAATAAATTAAGCAGTGGCCAATCGGAAACTGCATCCGAGCCATCCAGCATTGATTCTGTTTCACGATTGGGACTGGCGACCGAGCCAGAATCAAGATGGTCACGTCCAATCACTACGGGTGCTTTTAATTCACCTGATTTCACCATTTCATTAAAAGCCAAACCTAAGCGGTCTCTGTCTCCTAAACCCACCCAACAGATTCGTGATGGCAACCCCTGAAAGCTAATTTTTTCTTGTGCCATGTCGAGCCAGTTGTGCAGGTGAGCATCATCAGGGATGAGTTCTTTGACCTTCGCATCAGTTTTATAAATATCTTCTGGATCGCCTGATAGCGCGACCCACCTGAATGGCCCGACTCCTTTACAAAATAAGGGTCTAATATATGCGGGTACAAAACCCGGGAAATCAAACGCGTCTTTAACGCCTAGATTAAGTGCCTCTTGACGGATATTATTTCCATAGTCAACTGTCGGTATGCCCTGATGATGAAATTCAAGCATTGCTTTTACATGCAAGGCCATAGATTTTTTTGCTTCTCTGGCGACTAAGTCTGGGTCACTAATTCTAGTTTGATCCCATTGCTCCATACTCCAACCGATTGGTAGGTAACCATTCACTGGATCGTGTGCTGAGGTTTGATCGGTAACAAGATCTGGCTTAATGCCACGTTTTAGTAGCTCTGGTAAAATCTCAGCACCATTGCCAACCAGCCCGACTGACAAGGCTTCACCTTTGGCGCAGGCTTCGTCGATCATTTGTAATGCCTGATCCAGATTGTTAGCTTTTTTGTCAAGGTATCGAGTTCGTAACCTAAAATCGAGCCTGGTTTCGTCACACTCCACACATAAAATGCAGTAACCCGCCATTGTTGCGGCTAGTGGTTGGGCACCGCCCATGCCACCGAGGC
>JBLILW010000136.1:0-7022 GCA_047638435.1 Urechidicola sp. | reverse complement strand
AGATCAAGTTGCACAAAGGGGCTTACCTGCGAACACATTTAAGGACGATAATGTTTTTGAAGCAGAATGTGATGCTTTATTTACCAAAGGTTGGGCCAGCATAGGATGCGGGCAACAACTTCAGAAGTCAGGCGATGTGTTACCGATAAAAATTGCGGGCCACTCACTTATTGCGCTCAAAAATAAAGAGGGTGAGATTGGCGTATTTCACAATGTCTGTCGGCACAAAGGTTCGCCACTAGTCCTTGAACCCTGTAATAAACGAACATTGGTTTGTCCCTATCATAGATGGAGCTTTAAACTTGATGGCAGTTTGCTGAGTGCGCCACGGTTTTATGGCAGTGAAAATAAACCCATCAGCAACGAAGATAAAATAGGTAAAGGATTAATATCGGTGAGATTTTCAATTTGGTGGGACATTATTTTCGTTAATATTTCCGCTGACGCTGAACCATTTGAGGACTTTATCAAACCACTAGATGAGCTTCTCAAAAGCTATTCAAGCGAACACATTAGTAAGGTCAGCACAACAGACTATTCGGGTGAGGTCAATTGGAAGCTGGCAGTGGACAACTTTCTTGATGGTTATCACGTGCCTTTTGTTCACTCTCAAGCATGTACAGTAGAATCGGTTCTTGACCAAGAAGACTTGTTTGTATCCGATAGTATTTGGGGATTACGTCTCCCAAATGGTGCCAGTAGTAAGCCAGCAAAAACATCTAAACAATTACCCCATTTTGACGACCTTCCACCTGAAAAACAAGGCACCCAACAATGGTTTTGTATTTTTCCAAACACCCTTTTCTTTGTCGACCCTTGCTGGGTTCAAACGATAGTGGTTAAGCCTCAGAAAGCCTGCTCTATTAGTGAGTCCTTTTCTGTCTATGTTGTTAATGAGCAAGCGGCAAGCGAAGAGTTTGTTGATGAGCGAGCCCGCCTTCATGATGTGTTAAATGAAGTGAATCAGCAAGACATTGAATTACTTGATAAAATCCAAGAAAGCCGCTCCTCAGAAGCTGCCAATAATGGTAATTTAAACCAGGCTTGGGACCAAGTGAATAAGGCTTTTCACTTGCGATGGTTAACCAAAATGAACCGTCATCTATCAACTTACGTTGAGTTAGGTGTTGAATGAATTATTTGTGATGAGTGACATTAAGTGGGAGTGATGCCAGTTCATAATTGTTTTTAAATTGTCGAAGTGAGGCTGGTAAGGACTGATCATTGTGTTTTATTGTGAATATAGTTTGCCTCACTACTGCCGGTTATCAAAGAGTATCGGGACGGTAGTCTTTACCAGCAAGGTTGGCACGATCAGATGAGCGTTATAGGCTGGCATCTCAACGTGTGGAGTTTTTATAAGTAGACAAAACGCCCTTTATTTTCGAATCAGTCTAGTCGTTTTAGTGCTTCGCTACTCACTGGCGCTGGACTTACAGCAGTGAAAGAACGAGTATGGCACCTAGCAGCACTACCTGTAACAGAATTTGGAACTTGCTACATAATTACGCTACTTTAAAACACAGTTATTAATGGGGGAATTCCCCCTCATTGTATGTTAAAACTATAATAATTAGCATTTTGTTAATCTAAGGAATACCCATGAGTAACCCAAAACACACCCTTTTCTGGATGTCCATTTACCTGTTTATTGTCAGTATCGTTTGCGCGCTAATCTATGCACCATTGCATTCTGCTTTCCAGGCAAATTGGGTGTTTAATACACTCATAATAAGTGTATTGATTATCGGTATTGCCATATCCTATCGACAAGTAGTGATACTCATCCCTGAGCTTGAATGGATTGCTTCCTTTCGTACCGGGGATAGCAATTTGTCAATTAAACAGGAACCTCGCTTGCTAAAACCACTGACACGTCAATTAGGTGGTGATTTGAAAAAGGATCGTTTTCGCATGTCTGCCATGTCATTGCGGACCGTACTGGATGGTATTCGGTCGCGGCTCGATGAGTCTCGCGAAATATCCCGCTACATGATCAGTCTGTTGATATTCCTGGGTTTACTTGGGACATTCTGGGGCCTGCTGGGCACCATAACTGCTGTGGGTAACGTAATTTTAAATCTGAGTATTGATGGTGGCGACTTCAACAAAATATTTGGTGAGCTTCAAGCGGGATTGTTAGAACCACTGAAAGGTATGGGAACCGCGTTTAGTTCTTCACTATTTGGTCTGGGTGGTTCGCTTGTTCTGGGTTTTTTGGACATTCAAGCGGGTCACGCACAAAACCGCTTTTACGATGGACTGGAAGAGTGGCTGGCCGGTGTTACCAAGCTAGTTGATAGTGATAGCAGTAGTGAAGATATACTGGATGGAATCTAATCCATGTTAGGCAGCCGGCGCCGCACCGCCACGGTAGTCAATGTATGGCCAGGTTATGTCGATGCACTCTCAGCATTGCTCATGCTTGTTATTTTTATGCTATTGATCTTCACAGTGGCACAGGTCTTTCTCGCCCAAACCCTCTCAAGCAGGGAGTCGGAACTGGATCTCTTGAATGTCAAACTCTCTGAAATTTCAGAAGCTTTGCAAGTTCAGCGAAATACAAACCAGTCATTGTCAGATAAGCTTTCAGTCTTGCGTAACCAGTATGCTCAGGGCGAATTTTTTCAAAACATGTTAGAACAAAAAATTGCCGAATTGGAAAAAATTGTCACTGCTGACAAGGAAACAATTTCCATACAGCTAAGTGAATTAGCGCAGTTAGAACACGACATTATTACGCTGAGACAAGTGCGTAAGGACCTTGAAAATGATGTCGCCAATCTCGCCACCACACTGAAAAGCCAGGGCCAGAATATCGAACAACTTGAAACCGATCTGGAGAATCGCCTTGCCCAGATCGGAACACTTCGCGACAACAGTCAAGCGTTGCAAGCCAAACTGGCATCGCAGGAAAACATGACTATGCTGGCTCAAAAAGATATTGAGAAAAAGGAGTTTCTTATCCAGGACCTGGTCGCAATTGTCGGGGAGGGTAAAGAAGCATTAAGAAACGAAAAGAAACTTTCTGCCAGTGCGTATGCCGATGTAAAAAACCTCAGTGCACAAATAGATGCGCTGAAAAACAAACTGAGTAGCATTAGCAGCGCCTTACGCCTAGAGGAACAAAAGACTGCCAGCCAGGAAACGCAAATGGCAAATTTAGGCCAAAGACTTAATACACTACTGGCAGATCGGGTGAATGAACTCGAGCAGTACCGCTCGGATTTCTTCGGCCGGCTGCGAAAGGTTTTGGTTAAAAGCCCAGACATACGTATAGAGGGCGATCGCTTTCTACTGCCATCAGCGTTGTTTTTTGCTTCAGCCTCGGCCACATTAGGTGAGCGGGGTAAGCAAGAGCTCAACAAGCTTGCACAGACACTCAACGAAATATCAGTGGCTATACCGGACGATATCAACTGGATTTTGCGGGTAGATGGGCACACAGACCAGTTGCCCATTAGTACTGTACGCTTCCCTTCAAACTGGGAGCTATCGACTGCACGAGCGGTTTCTGTTTTACGTTATCTTGCTGAACAAGGCATACAGCCGAAACGCATGACTGCAGCGGGTTTTGGTGAGTTTCATCCGGTTGATCTGGGCCAATCTGAGGCCGCCTATCAACGTAATAGACGTATTGAACTCAAACTCACTAAGCGTTAATAGTCAAACTAGGAGATTAATTCATCCCCGGTTTTGGATCGGCTACTAATGGAATATAGTCAACGGTTACATGGGGATTTGAAGGTACCAATCCATTGCGATGTGAAGTTGTTGAGACTGGCCCAGCCAACCGACAGACTCCTAGCTAGAGTGATTGGCAGCTTGGGCAGTGAAATATAGGCCGACCGCCGAGGTTGTTTCTTTCGATAGAGTTGCCACATTCATAACAAGCTTGGCCAGCTCTACCATAGACACTAAACCGATAACGTTGCTTATCAACAATCCCGTTGGCCTTAAGCCGAGCAACGAGCTCAGGGGAATTGGTGATACCTTGAGTTGTATAAGATTGTTGGGTGATCTTCAGTATATTACTGGCTAGCTGTCTGAGCTTGGTGGGGCTACATTTTGACGCTTTAGTTTTAGGGTGTAATTTAGAGAAGAACAAAATTTCGGCACACAAGTAAGTACCAAGTCCAGCTAGAAATCGTTGGTCCAGCAATAGTGTTGCTAATTGTCTTCGTGAAAAGGCCGTTGATAATAGCCTAGCCACTATAGTATCAATATCTGGCCGCTCTGACAAAATGTCGGGACCAATCTTCGCTAAAAATGGGTGGTTACTTAGTTCGGTTTTGCGAATGACATTGATGTCAGTAGCACTGTATAGCAGTGCTGCTTTCTCTTGAGTCTCAATAGCTAAGCGCAATTGTCGATTAGTCTCAGGCAGTGTTCCTCTATCGGTTACAAGCCATCGGCCATACAGCTGATTATGAGTATAAATAACCCAATAGTCGTCAAAGTAGGTCAGCATTGCCTTGCCTCTTGTTTCTACTGAGGTGACCGTTAGACCTGTCAGTATCTTCTCGAATTGACGTAAATGATCAAATGTAAAGTGAATGCGGGTAATTTCTTTTCGCACCAGCACCATAGCGATTCGATCTGCAGCTAAACGTATTTCAGGGCCTTCAGGCATATGGGAGTTCTCTTAAATAACCTAATGATTGTTATGGCAGGCAAATGCCATTTCAAATTACGGGTTAACTATGTGTATGGATAATTAATGACTTCTGTGTGTGCAAGGAGAGAAAATAATTTCACCACGATCTGCCAACTAAATACTACCGCAACGTAATATCAATTATCAAACATCAGCTAAGAAAATGGCCAAAAACTTGTCATCATTAGCTGATACGGCTGATGGAGAAATGCCCGTTCACAGATGGGGTAGGGAGAAAAGAACAAAACAACAAAACAACAGCCTACTGACGAAATAGACTCAATCCAACGATTCCTGAAAATTTTTGGTAACTAATATAGTCCAGAAAAAAATAAGATACAAGTTTCCCCAACAGCACATTATCGGCCACCATATGCCTAATTTTTATTGCAGAGAATTAAAGCTTGTATTGAAAATAGACGGTAAATCACACAACCTGCACGAAGACTATTGCACCAAAAGAACGGCAGACTTTGAATTAAGACAGCTGAAGGTTATTTTTTTACTAACAGAGATATAATTAATAATATCGAAGGAATTAAGCTGTTTATTAAGCAGAAAATATCAAATCTAGCTTTTAGTCCTTAATCCCTCCCTTTTTCAAAGGGAGGTTAGGAGGGTTGGTCTTTAAAGCGTAACCCCCAAATATTGAGGTTACTGCGCTTGTTTGGCTGAGTGCCACGGCACTTGAGAGCCATTTAACTATTCACGTATACTGAATTTACAGGCTTCATACATTCCGTTAACTGAGTGTCTGTAAATTTCACTGTAGCCAAATCAAAGGGGAGCATGAAGCTTAAAGGTAAAGTTTTTAATTGGAATGACGCCAAAGGTTTTGGTTTCGCAAAGCCAAACGGTGGAGGTGAGGGTGTTTTTGTCCATATAAAAGCTTTCAAGTCTCAATCTCGTAGACCTATCAACGGAGATGAGATTATCTTTGAGTTAGTAAGCGAAAAAAGTAATCGTTATAAAGCTACAAATGTTCAATTCGTTCGTGATACTAAACGCTTAAATAAACCAGATAATGCTAAAAGCACCAGTGCTTTCGGAAACTATTTCACATTGGTCTTTTGCTGCATTTTATTGGCTTCAATATTTATTGGGAAACTCCCACCGATAATTGCCGGCATTTACGTTGTAATGAGTTTGGTTACTTTTATTGCTTATGCCAAAGATAAATACGCTGCACAAAATGGTAGATGGAGGATACAGGAAAGTACCTTGCATGTTTTAGCTCTCATAGGCGGTTGGCCTGGGGCATTTTTCGCGCAAAGTAACTTACGCCATAAATCGAGTAAGAAAGCGTTTAAACGTGTTTATAAGGTTAGTGTTTTATCAAATCTTGGGGCTTTAATCTGGTTACATACCGAAAAAGGATCAAACGTTCTTAATGATATTCTCTCTCCATTACTGAATGGCTAATAAGTCAATTTAAAAAGACTAAAAGCAGTAGCATTTGCACACCGCATTAGGTTAAAACCTTTCAACAGCAGGCAGAGCGAAAACTATAATTTCCAGATATGGCGGTAATTCTGGATTCACTGCGACGCTCTTCGGGTTCCGCCTGTATCGATTATCAGTTACCTCACTGGCATTATTCAAAGCGAAAGATTAAGCTGTCTGATAATGATTTACGTACTCGCTTTTCTTCTGGTTTTAATCCTGATTTATGGTCCGCAGCTTTGGATTAACACCATCCTGAACCGCTATAATCGTGTGCCGGAAGATAATTTCCCCGGTACCGGCGGCGAACTGGCGCGGCACCTGCTTGACCGCTACGAGTTGCAGGCAGTCAAGGTAGAAGTGACCGAGCTTGGCGATCATTACGACCCCATGGCGCGTGCGGTGCGGCTTACGCAGGACAAGTTCGACGGCAAGACGCTCACCGCCATCACGGTTGCGGCACATGAATGTGGGCATGCCTACCAGCACGCTGCAGCAGAGCCGCTGTTTCTAATGCGTACCCGGCTTGCTTCAAAGGCGGTATGGGCCCAGCGCATTGGTTCGCTATTGTTATTTGCCGCTCCTTTCAGCGTGCTGATAACACGCTTACCATCAGCTGCCATGCTAAATATCACTGGAGCACTGCTGATCATGGGCTTCGCTGTGTTGATGCACTTATTGACGCTGCCCGTCGAGATCGACGCCAGTTTTAAAAAGGCACTGCCTTTGCTGTCGACTGGTTACCTTTCGGAACGACAAATTCCAGCGGCGCGTTCTATACTACGTGCTGCGGCCTGGACCTACGTTGCGGCTTCACTGGCATCTCTACTTAACTTCTGGCGCTGGGTTGCTTTGCTGCGGCGCTGATTTCGAGCAGATCTATGATTGTGGATGATGAAAATTGTGATCGAAGTAAGTAATT
>JBLILW010000135.1:0-7026 GCA_047638435.1 Urechidicola sp. | reverse complement strand
CATACCCCAATATGCGATTACGTGTCTGACTTCTCTGTAGGAGCCGTATGCGTTAGTAGCGCACGTACGGATCTGTGCCGGAGGGGTGACAAACATTGAATATTCTTTGTGAGCCTACCTTTTACGGTGATCTTTTAAAAAAACACCTAATCTACTACTGGAAAAAACCGTCAGTTTCAGAAAATAAATATCAATTTGTTATTAAAAATAGAATGTTTCCTAAAAAGATGTTTTCTAGGTGTAGCTGCCCGCGAACGCTCGAAGCGTTCTTATTATTAGCTGGTTATTTCGAGTCTTCTTTTTCAGGTTTCGTCGCATTTTAGCGAATCGTGAGGTGTAAAGCTTTCTAAACTGCTGGCGAATAGCAAAGATTAATACGTAAATTATCAGCAGCAGGGTAATAATCGATTTTTATTTTTGCATAGATAGAGCCTGTTTATCCAGCCGCCAACATGCCCGAAAGCAGGGTGGCAATACCCAGAAAAGACATGAAACCTGCGATGTCAGTGACAGTCATAAGAATGATAGATGGAGACAATGCTGGGTCCTGTCCCATGCGTTTGAGTATTATTGGTACCAATGCCTTGGAAACGTCTGCAATGATCATTGAGGAAATCATCGCCAGCACGATGATTAATGAGAGACTGGTATTGTGGCTCCATAGGTAAACGCCTGCACCGAAAGTTATAGCGGTCACGACACCATTGGTCAACCCTGCACCTGCTTCCTTCATTATCACCCAAAACCAGTCTCTGACGGTGATTTCGCTTAGAGTCATCCTGCGCATAGTGACGGACAGAGCCTTTGCGCCTGTATTACCGAATTGGCCCGCCACGATCGGTAATACAATGGCTAGGGCAGTATATTGCGCAATTACGCACCAACTGTAGTGTTATCGGAATTGATTTGAAGGATAAAACTATGACCAATCCACAATCTGATGAAGTGTTGCCTGAGGTGGGTGAAATAGTATTAATTGGTTCACCTGCAGGTGAGGCCGAGTTTCTAAAATTATTTCCACCTGCTTAAGTTGTTTTGCAATTAGGCTCGGAGTCTGTCGTAATTAGATGATGGTATAGGCAGGGAACACGGTTTTTAAATTTAGAGATACAATAAGAACATTGGCAGAGATATTGACCAAATGATTCAAAGAGATGGTACGGTTAATTGACTGCAGTTTAAAAAGTGCGCTGAAAGATTGTGAACTGAAAGCAATAGTCGCAGTCAGACCGAGGAATTTATTTAAAGACGGGTGAGAATTTCTAATGAAAAAAATTGGCTTGGTAGGCATATTGGTCACCATTGTAGTCCTATTCTTCGTTTTCGATCTCAGTCACTTTTTGACTCTCGATTATATCAAAACTCAACAGTTTCAAATAGAACAGTTCTATTCAGAAAATCGAGTGCTAACACTGGTTCTATATTTCACTATTTATGTCATCGTGACAGGCGCATCCTTACCAGGTGCAGCTATTTTAACGCTGGCTGGGGGTGCTATTTTTGGTTTGGCTACCGGTTTATTGCTGGTTTCTTTCGCAAGCTCGGTAGGGGCGTCTCTGGCATTTCTATTTTCACGCTACCTCTTTCGTGAGACAGTTCAGGCTCGATTTGGTAGTTCACTTAAATCAATCAATGATGGCATTGCCAAAGATGGCGCTTTTTACCTTTTTGCCTTGAGATTGGTGCCTGCTTTTCCATTTTTTGTTATTAACCTAGTCATGGGCTTGACCAGTATTAAGTTAAAGACCTTCTACTGGGTTAGCCAATTGGGCATGCTTGCTGGTACTGTGGTATTTGTTAATGCAGGCACACAGTTAGCTCAAATTGAATCAGCTTCTGGCATATTTACGTTTGAGTTATTGATCTCTTTCGTATTGCTCGGATTTCTACCCTTTCTAGGCAAGAAAATTATATCGGTTATTAATAACCGAAAGGCTCTTTCAGGATTTACCAAACCGGATCATTTTGATACTAATATGGTTGTTATCGGCGGTGGATCGGCAGGATTGGTAACGTCTTACATCGCTGCTGCGGTAAAAGCTAAAGTGACTTTAATTGAGCGCCATAAAATGGGGGGGGATTGTCTTAACACGGGTTGTGTTCCGTCCAAGGCGATTATTCGCTCTGCAAAATTTATGTCGCACGTGTCTCGCTGTAAAGAGTTTGGAATCAAACACGCAGAAGCTGACTTTGAGTTTGCCGAAGTCATGGAACGCGTAGCTAACGTCATTAAAAAAATTGAACCGCATGATTCAATTGAGCGTTATACCGGTTTAGGGGTCGATGTCGTGACGGGTGAAGCAAAAATCACGTCACCCTGGTCTGTTGAAGTCAATGGCAAAATAATTACTGCCAAAAACATCGTCATTGCGACTGGTGCGCGTCCCTTTGTACCGCCAATAGAAGGCATAGAGTCAGTCGATTATTACACTTCGAGTAATTTATGGGACCTACGTGTAAAACCAGAAAAATTAATTGTGCTCGGTGGTGGCCCCATTGGTACTGAGCTAACACAGGCATTCGGGCGGTTAAATATTTCGGTCACTCAGGTCGAAATGGCACCTAGAATTTTACTTCGAGAAGACGAAGAAGTCTCACAGCTGGTGCAGTCCCGGCTAATGGATGAAGGTATCAATGTACTGGTGAACCACAAAGCAAAGCAATTTATTAAACGTGGCAATAAAGATATATTGATCGCTGATCACGAAGGCAAAGATGTTGAAATAGAATTTGATACATTGATTGTGGCCGTTGGGCGTACAGCGAATACAACGGGTTTTGGCCTTGAGGAAATTGGCGTTCGTTTAAATCCGAATAAAACGATTGAAGTGAATGAATACTTACAAACCAATATTCCCACCATTCTCGCCTGTGGCGATGTTGCGGGTCCTTATCAATTCACCCATGTTGCTGCGCATCAAGCCTGGTTTGCATCGGTGAATGCTTTATTCGGCAGCCTCAAACGATTCAAAGTAGACTATTCTGTTATTCCCTGGGCAACATTTTCAGAACCAGAAGTCGCCAGGGTAGGCATAAATGAACTTGAAGCAAAGGAGCAGGGTATAGCTTACGAGGTCACAAAATATGAAATCGATGATTTAGATCGTGCAATAGCCGATAGTGAGGACCATGGCTTTGTAAAGGTACTGACGGTGCCCGGTAAAGACAAAATATTGGGCGTCACCATTGTTGGCGAGCATGCTGGTGATTTAATTGCCGAATATGTTTTAGCAATGAAATACAAGTTGGGTCTCAATAAAATTCTGGGCACCATCCATATTTACCCCACCATGGCAGAGGCGAACAAATATGTCGCCGGAGAATGGAAAAGGGCGCATGCCCCTCAAAAAATATTAGAGTGGGTTAGTAAATTCCATAGCTGGAAACGCGGATAAACTAAAATAAACAACGAAAAGCAGATTTGAATTATTAACCCAACATAGTGCGGGTCGGGTTAATGGTCAACTTGCTTCCTATCAGCAAACACTGCCCAGTAACCCCTGAAAATTTGGTTAAAATTCTCTCTATTTCAGGAATCATAGTTCGACGAAACCACTTTATATTAGTTGTAAAAAGTAGGAAAAGATTAAGTGTAACGTTTCTAATAGTAAGGTAAATCTTTATTTCCCTCTTTGTTTTCTAATTATTTGTCAGTAGCCCAAACCAAATACTAGTTTAACCATTATTAAGTCAGCAACATCATATTAATTGCTATATGGTTATATACTATGAGTGATATTTAGGGCTGTAGTAATTGTACTCATCCTCCATAACTGCTCCTGCGTTATTCTAATACTATCCATCTTTTAGCTTAATTCCACCGTGAAGTACGTCCTCCAAGGATGGCGGAAGTGTTGTTTTCGCAGGAGCATTAAACACCGTTCACCCTGAACATCGTCACTCCTGCGCATCCATGCGTCTGTGACATACCGTTCATCCTGAACATAAAAAAGGCCTCTATCTTTCGATAGAAGCCTTATCAGTCAAACTTAGTTTTAAACTAATCCGAAATTTGCGCCTTCACTACAGCAACAACTCTTCGATTCGCTTGGCGACCTTCGTCTGTATCATTGCTAGCAATCGGGCGTGATTCACCATACCCAACTGTAAATACGCGATTCGCTTCAATACCAAAACGCTCAATCAAAACTGTCTTAACAACCTCAGCTCTGCTCTTAGATAATTTGATGTTATAAGCATCTGACTTTCGGCTATCAGTATGACCTTCTATAACCGTTATAGCTTCAGTGTACTTTTTGAGGAAGTTAGATAATTTTTCAATTTCGGCATAACGATCTTGGGTGATGACGTTTGAGTTACGTCCAAAATAAATTTTATACGTGACCTCTTCAGAGCTAGTCAGAACAAACTTACAGCCATTGGCATCCACCGCAACGTCAGCGGACGTTGTTGGACAATTGTCCTTATCATCTGTAACACCATCGTTATCACCATCTAGAGCACAGCCTTTACTGTCGATTACTGTACCTGCTGGTGTACCAAGGCAGTTATCAGCGTAATTGGGCACGCTATCACCATCCGTGTCTAAAGCACAACCTGTCGAATCGAGCTTTACACCAGCTGGCGTGTTTGGACATCTTTCATAGGTATCAGTAAGGCCATTATTTTCACTATCAACAGCTGCTAATTTTTTGCTTTGACTATTAAAAGCGTAACTCAGACCAACCGAAAATGTGTTATCTAAGACGCTTGTATCACCGCTATAAATTAATCTTGCATCTGATTTTACCGACCAGTGGTCACTTAACACCACTCTTAGGCCAAGTCCGGCACGTAGTTGAGTTTCCTGATCAGAGCCGACGTCATTTTTAAAGTCCGCATAAACCAGACCTAAAGCACCGTATGGTTGAAAAGTATTATCATGTATATTGTTTTCATCCGACCTAAAATAATAAAGGCCATCGATCCCGTATTGCGTTAGATCAATTTCGCCTGTGTTGTTCCTAGCAGAAGGCGAAGAATCCATCCAGAATATTTCAGCACCCCAACCATTGCGGTAACGATGTTCAAGACCGATTAAGGTCGCCTCTTCAGTTTCCAAAAGGAGACCATTGTCAACAACTTGCTTGCCAATTGAAACATTGATATAAGTATTGCTGCCATCGGCAAAAATGGGAGGAGAAACAGATATAAAAGCAGCTAATGTTGAAATTAATAACGATGATTTGAAATTAGACATTTTTATCAAACGAATTAAAAAGATTTATTGTAACCAAAATTAAGGTTCCGATACACAGCCAATTACTAATTCAGCAAAAATGGCTTGTTTTTAGAGGTGCCCTTACAAGGCCCGAAGTAGGGTTTTTGAATATCAGGACGCAAAATTGAATATTACATTGTCTGCAATCTAGACAGCTGGGAAGCTAAAAAGGAGTTATAAGAAATACGTTGCTGTTTTTTATCACGGTACCGATACCGGCTTTTCCCCTCATAAGAAATTAAAGGGGTAAAGGGGTAGTAGCGATTGATCTTAACTATTAGCAAGAAAAATGTTCGAAAGACTTAAGCCAAAATTTTTCCATTACCTTGGCATATTTTAGTTTGGGTTTATGGTTGACTTATTTGCCGCCAGCAAACACCGCGTTGAACTGCTGTCCCGTTTTGACAAAAGTTGTGCATTTACTCAACCACTTTAGCTTTTTTGCGCCAGCGTAGGTACAGGTGCTGCGAATACCACCCAGTAAATCCTGAACTGTTTTACCAATACCACCTCGGTAAGGCACAAGAATGTCTCTACCTTCGGAAGATCGATATTCCTTTAAACCGCCCGAATGTTTGGTATTGGCTGCTTCTGAACTCATACCATAAAACTGCATGAATTTACGTTCTTCTATGACATCTTCCCAGCCACTGTCAGTTTGGGTTACCTCACCACTTTTATAGTGACGTGTAATAATATCTCCGCCACCTTCGTCGTGTCCTGCCAACATACCACCGAGCATCACGAAGTCAGCACCTGCGGCAAATGCCTTGGCCAAATCGCCTGGACAAGTGCAGCCGCCGTCAGCAATGATGTGGCCACCCAGCCCGTGTGCAGAATCGGCACATTCGATAACCGCCGAGAGTTGGGGGAAGCCAACGCCAGTTTGAATTCGTGTGGTGCAAACACTACCAGGTCCAATGCCGACTTTAACGATATCGGCACCGCTCAAAATTAATTCTTCCGTCATTTCACCAGTGACAACATTGCCCGCAATAATGACAATATCTGGATAATTGCCCCGAAGTCGCTTTATATACTCAGAAAAACGTTCCGAATAACCATTTGCAACATCGACGCAGACATATTTTAATTGGGTACTGTCTGTTTCATAAACCACTTTAAATTTGTCAAAGTCAGATTCAGTAATGCCTATTGAATAGGCAACGTTTTGCAGGCGGCTCTCTATATTTTGACCAAAGAAATCAATTAATTCATCGGCGCTATAGTTTTTCACCAAACTGGTAAATAGGCCAATTTTGGCCAGTGAGTCGGCCATTTCAAAGGTACCAACACCATCCATGTTCGAAGCCATGATGGGAATGCCGTGATAATGGTCTTCGGTACCGGAACCCTGATAGTTTCGAAAACTAAATTTTCGATATAAATCAACCTCTTTACGACTTCCGAGCGTGCTGCGTTTGGGCCTAATTAGTACATCTTTATAGTCAAGTTTACTATCGTCTTCTATTCGCATATGACTGGCCTGTTTAGAGTTCTAGAAAGTTATAAGAACATTAGCATGAATTTCGGTTGGGTCAATTGAAGAGAAATGAATTGAGGTTATTTGCAACTATTTCCCATCAGAGTGAACTAACGTATTATTGAAATGCTACCGGCCTAAGTTTGATAGTAACCTCTAAACGAGAGATTTATTTGAAGGATTTAACAGACAGATATAACGGAGAGTATAAAATGAAGCGACACTATTATATTAGCGATGATCTTGACGATCTGGATCGCATTGAGCAAGAGCTAGAATCGAGCGGTGTTCACAAGCCGCAAATACATGTTTTCAGTAAGGA
>JBLILW010000134.1:0-7035 GCA_047638435.1 Urechidicola sp. | reverse complement strand
AGTAAAAATGTTGTAGCCCCAACTGCTATTGAGGGGATCATGCTGCTATCTCCGACGGATTGCAGTTCGCCGAGGCACGAACAAAGTGGCCATTACCCAGCGACACGAATGCCATTGGGGTTTTGCTATCACTAGTAAAGGGTGCTGGCCATAAGCGAGGATCGGAGGCTGCACCATCAGTAATCGCATCAAAGTCTAATGGTTGGCTTAATTCAAGATGAGGCACTGCAGACAGTAAAGCACGAGTGTAGGGATGAACTGGATTTGCAAATAGAACCTCTCGAGGAGCTAACTCAACCAGCTGTCCTTTGCACATGACAGCGATCCGGTCAGCGATATAATTAATCACTGCCAGGTTGTGTGAGATAAAGATATAAGTTAATCCCAACTCCTGCTGTAAGTCCTTTAACAGGTTTAAAACCTGTGCCTGAATCGAAACATCGAGTGCTGACACGGGCTCGTCGCATATCAACAGGTCTGGTTCGAGGGCTAAAGCTCTTGCAATGCCAATTCTCTGTCTTTGTCCACCCGAAAAGCTATGTGGATAACGATTCAGGAATCTAGGATCAAGCCCAACCATTCTCATAAGCTCAGTGGTTGACGCGCGCTGTGATTCATCATCACCAATTCCATGCACTATCATGGGCTCACGTAAAATATCAAATATAGTCATACGAGGGCTAAGCGCACTAAAGGGGTCTTGAAAGATAAACTGCATTTTGCGCCGAAACGCCATTAAATCATTGCCTTCCAGACCACGTACATCGATCAACTTACCACGATCGTTGTATTCAATTTTTCCGGTGCTTGGGGTTAGCGCGCGCATGATAATTTTGCTTAATGTCGTCTTGCCGCAACCGCTTTCGCCAACCAGCCCGAAACACTCTCCTTGTTGTACCTCGAAAGAGACATTGTCAACCGCATGTAGCAAGTCAGGTGAGCCACCGAAAAAGCTGCTATTGCGCAAGGTGTACGTTTTACTTATTTGTTCGATTTTTAAATGTGGGACTTTACAGGCTTGTTCGGTCCAAGGAACTTTATTTTTGCCGATTGAGCCGGTCTGATGTTCAATCTCACGTACGGGTGTAAGACGTTCGTTCGGTTCCATATCAAATCTTGGCACTGCTTTCATCAGTGCCTTTAAATATGGGTGCTGAGGATTATCAAACAGTGATTTTAAGGAGCCGCTCTCCACAATTTTTCCGTGATACATCACCACAACCTTGTCTGCCATATTGGCAACAACGCCTAAGTCATGCGTGATCAATAACAAGGCCATTCCTAACTCGTCCTGCAGCTCTTTGATAAGTTTAAGAATTCGAGCCTGAATCGTGACATCCAATGCCGTTGTTGGTTCGTCGGCAATCATTAACGTGGGATGACATATCATTGCCATCGCAATCATCGCCCTTTGCCTTAATCCGCCGGATAACTCAAACGGGTACATTTTAAGGGCGCGTTTTGGGTCGGGAAACCCGACTTGTGACAGCATCGTCTGGGTCAGCTCCATGCCTTCAGCCTGACTGAAATCTCGATGTAAAAATAGCGCTTCGCTGATTTGATCGCCAATGGTATGAACTGGCGATAGAGATGTCATTGGCTCTTGAAAGATAATCGATATACGGCCACCACGAATTTGGCGAATCTTCTTACTGTTAGGATCGAGTGCTGCGATATCAGTAATCCGCCCATTATTATTAGGGTCAGAAAATAATATTTCACCACTGGTAATGCTCGCCGATTGAGGCAAGATGCCCATGATAGCCTGCGAAGTAACTGATTTACCGGATCCCGATTCGCCAACCAGAGCAACTGTTTCGCCCGGGTTAATCGAGAAAGACACATCCCGGACCGCGGGCACTGGGTGACCGTGTAGATTAAAATCTACCGCTAAATTTTTAATCGACAATAATGCCTGTTGATCTTTGTTATTAATAGTATGTCCCCATGCTTGATAGCACACTTATTTATTATTATGGTACAGCTTTGCTAATGAACCATGTTTATTAGCCTTAAATTTATTAAGCTTATTAATTATACATGATATTTTTCGCAATTAAGTCAGTGAATAAGTTTACTCTAATTCTGTTCTAGACCCATAAAAAATGACGCTATGATATTATTCTCTTTGTAAACTGGGAGGTAACCAAATGGCTAGCGAATCACTAACCGAGGTAGAGATTTCAAACCTAAAGCAACAATTAGAATCTCAACACGAAACTTTAAAAATACAATTGCAAGAGTCTGATGACAGCACAAAGCCCGTTTCTCTTGATCAGCAGTCGGTGGGCCGTGTTTCTCGTATCGACGCCATACAACAACAACAAATGGCCAGCGCGAATCGGCATCAGAGCATCGCTTTATTACAAGAGGTAGACTTTGCCTTAAAACGAATCAAATCAGACGAATACGGCCTATGTCTAATGTGTGACGAACCGATTGCCCTGCCCCGCCTTCAAGCCCAACCGCACACGGCCAATTGCATAGACTGTCAAACTAAACAAGAAGGTTTAGGCTAGATCGGACAAAACCGTTAGGAAACGGCTTTCGTAAAAAACCATTTTTTTATTTTCATGCGTTGTAACAATAAGCCAATAGCGATAACGGCATAAATACTGGCCTCAAGATAATCTGCTTTTACCTGCCAGATAAAATGCAATACTGCCAGTATGGCAATCAGATATGTCAGTTTGTGTAGTTTTTTCCAGCCTTTACCTAACCGCCTTACCATCGCCTGGTTAGATGTCACAGCCAAGGGAAGAAGCAATAAAAGTGCACTAAAGCCCAACGTAATATAAGGCCTATCGATAATGTCTTCGAACATATCGGTAAAGTCGAACGAATGATCGGCCACCAGCCAAGTCATAAAATGACAGCTGGCGTAAAAGAAAACGGTCAGCCCCAGCATACGTCGGAAGCGCATTAACGCCAACAAACCAAACCATTGCCTCAGTGGTGAGATCGCCAGCGTAATGAGCAAGAATCTAAGCGACCAATCGCCAGTCTGGTGAGTGATCGTTTCGACAGGATTAGCGCCTAAGTCACCGTAAAAAGCATTCCAGATCAGACTAAAAACAGGCACCAGGCAAAGCATAAAAACCAGAGGCTTCGCGGCCGCAGACTTCAGTACATCAGTGAGTTGCATAAAAAATTCGGATTAAAGATAGCATTTTTAGAAGTTCGTTTTAAAAGTCCGTATTAGAATTTCATATTAGTAATGCTTTCTTAAATCCATATCTTTATACAAGTACGCAACTTCTTCCTCATAACCATTAAACATGAGTGTTTTCTGTTTAAAAATATCACCAATTCTGCGCTCTTTTTTCTGCGACCAACGTGGATGGTTGACCTCAGGGTTCACATTGGAGTAAAAACCATATTCATTCGGTCCCGAGATATTCCAACTGGTTTGCGGCTGATGCTCAGTAAATTCAATACTGACAATTGACTTTATACTCTTAAAACCATACTTCCATGGCACGACCAAACGCACAGGCGCACCATTTTGATTCGGCATGGTTTTGCCATACATACCAACAGCAAAAAGAGTCAACGGATTCATCGCTTCATCGATTCGCAACCCTTCCTCGTAAGGCCACTGCAAAACAGATCGTTGTTGCCCCGGCATTTGCTGAGGGTCATAAAGGGTTTTAAAAGCAACATACTTTGCTTTAGAAGTCGGCTGCAATGACTTTAAAATAGAAGCCATTGGCACGCCCAACCAGGGGATAACCATCGACCAGGCTTCGACACACCGTAGACGATAAATGCGTTCTTCAATATCGAAAGGTTTGACTAAATCTTCAAGGGAATATTCACCAGGCTTTTCACATTCGCCGCTAACCGTGATTGTCCAGTCATCGGTATTAAAGTTTTGAGAGCGGCGCGACGGATCAGTCTTACCAGTACCAAATTCATAAAAGTTGTTATAAGTCGTTGCGTCTTCTTCAGGCGTCAACGCTTCATCCAAATTCACTACCTTGGGTATGTAATCTCCAATCGCTAAAGAAGCACCCGCCGTCATCCAAGGGTTCAGCAACATGGCTGTGCCTAACAGGCCGGTAGTTTTCATAAACACTCGGCGTTTTTCGTAAATTGACTCAGAAGTGATCTCTGAAGGCGTGATATCAGACTTACATTTAAATTTAGTCACAAACAAAACCTATAGTTGTTTTTTCAAAGAGTATTCCAAAGCTATCTAGACAGATGTGTCAATTGTTAG
Organism: Urechidicola sp.; assembly: GCA_047638435.1. Classification (GTDB taxonomy): domain Bacteria; phylum Pseudomonadota; class Gammaproteobacteria. The sequence continues at coordinate 2,813 of JBLILW010000134.1, read as the reverse complement.
TTCATCAAGCCAACAAAACCACTATTTCATCCACTGCCGAGCATTTCGAAACATGCGCATCCATGGCCCGTACTCAGGCCAATCGGGTGACTGCCACGAATTTTGAATACTGCGGAAAATTCGTTCAGGGTGCGGCATCATAATCGTGAAGCGGCCATCCTCATTCGTGAAGGCATTTAAACCCAATGCTGAGCCATTTGGATTAATCGGATACTGCTCGCTCGGCTGACCATAGGCATTCACATATCGAAAGCAAGCCTGCTTCTGATCGAGTAACTGCTGACTAGAAGAATGTCTGCTTTCGACCTGCCCCTCACCGTGGGCAACGACAACAGGCATCATCGAGCCTTGCATACCATCGAAGAAAAACGAAGGTGATTCTAGTATTTCTACCATTGTAGTACGGGCTTCGAATTGCTCCGATTTATTACGCACAAAACGAGGCCAGTTAGAAGCACCCGGAATAATTTCGAAAAGATTCGACATCATTTGGCAACCATTACAAACACCCAAACCAAAGCTATCACTGCGGTCAAAAAAGGCCAAAAACTCATCATAAGCGCGCGGACTGTACAAAATTGATTTAGCCCAACCCTCACCTGCGCCCAGCACGTCACCATAAGAGAACCCGCCACAGGCGGCAATGCCCTGATAGTCACTCAAGCTAATTCGGCCTGCCAGAATGTCGCTCATATGAACATCAAACGCATCAAAACCTGCACGCTCGAAGGCGGCCGCGAGTTCTACCTGACCATTCACGCCCTCTTCTCTCAAAATAGCGATCTTGGGGCGTATGCCACCGATATATTTGGCGGCAATATCTTGCTTAGGGTTAAAGCTCAAGTTCGAGAAAAGCGATGGTTTTTGATTATCTAAAATCGAATCAAATTCTTGTTGTGCACACACGGGGTTATCCCGAAGTTTTTGCATTTGATAACTAGTCTCTGACCAAGCGCGCTTGAGATTCACAATGGAATCATTAACAACAATCATACCTGAATGTTTGATGATAAAAGATTCTGAATTTTCAGGCTGACCAATGGCGTGAGATATAGCCGCTAGTCCATGTTCTAACAAAGTGTCTTCAACCAACTCTAAATTTGATTGAGATACCTGTATAATAGCCCCTAACTCTTCGGCGAATAATACCGAAAGCGCATCAGCACCGAGATTAGATAAATCACAGGAAACACCCTGACGCCCAGCAAATGCCATCTCGCAAAGTGTCGTCAATAGACCACCATCTGATCGATCGTGATAGGCCAAAATGGCATCTTTTTCGAGCAGTATTTGCATCGATTTAAAGAACGATTTGAATAACTCAGGATCATCCAGATCAGGGCAAACATCACCCGTTTGTTGGTACACCTGTGCCAGTGCCGAAGCACCGAGTCGGTTCTTACCCTGCCCCAGATCAAGCAAAATTAACTGTGACCCAGGCACACCTGATTTAAGATCTGGCGTGACTGTTTTACGCACATCAAGCACTGGTGCGAAAGCCGAAATAATAACCGATAAGGGAGACGTAACCGAGTGATCACCATTATCGTCCTGCCAGGTGGTTTTCATCGATAACGAATCCTTACCGACCGGTATCGCAATACCCAGCTGCGGACAAATTTCCATACCCACTGCCTTTACGGTATCGAACAACCGAGCATCCTCACCCTCATGTCCAGCGGCGGCCATCCAGTTTGCCGAAAATACGGTGCGTGATAAATCACCCACATAAGCCGAGGTCATATTCGTCAAGGCTTCACCTATCGCCATGCGGCCTGATGATGGTGCATCTATAATAGCCAGCGGTGCCTTTTCGCCCATACTCATGACTTCACCAGTGAAGCCAATGTAGTCAGTTAAGGTGACCGATGCGTTCGCCACAGGGACTTGCCATGGCCCAACCATTTGATCACGGCTTACCAATCCACTCACCGAGCGATCACCAATACTCACCAAAAAAGTCTTATCCGCAACAGCAGGTAAGCGAAGCACACGATACATGGCTTCGTTAATATCAATATTCGAGGTATCAAATGCAGGTTGAGTGACGGCTACATGCTGTACATCACGGTGCATTTTGGGTGCTTTACCCAATAGAATTTCAAGCGGCATATCAACCGGATGGTTATCGAAATGCGCATCTTTAACCCGTAAAGTCTTCTCTTGCGTTGCCCTGCCAAGCACAGCGTAAATACAACGCTCTCGCTCGCATAGTTTTTCAAAATCAGCTAATCGCTCATCTGATACCGCCAGAACATAACGCTCTTGGCTTTCGTTACACCAAATTTCCATCGGTGACATACCTGGCTCATCGTTTGGCACGGCGCGTAAATTTAACTCCGCGCCTCGGCCAGCATCGTTCACCAATTCGGGTAAGGCGTTCGATAAACCACCCGCACCGACATCGTGAATCGAAATAATAGGATTCGACTCGCCCTGCGCAAAACACCGGTCAATGACTTCCTGAACCCGACGTTCCATCTCAGGATTACCCCGTTGTACCGACGCAAAATCTAAATTCTCGTTACTACTACCACTGGCCATTGACGAAGCCGCACTGCCACCTAAGCCAATCAACATAGCTGGGCCACCCAATACAATAATGTTAGCCCCAGCCGGAATAATGCCCTTGTCGATATGCTCAGGGCGAATTGAACCAACACCACCAGCCACCATGATCGGTTTATGATAGCCACGAATTTCATCGCCATCATGCGTCTTCACCGTTTGCTCATAGGTTCTAAAAAAACCACAAGTATTAGGACGACCAAATTCATTGTTAAACGAGGCAGCACCAATCGGCCCTTCAATCA
>JBLILW010000133.1:0-7048 GCA_047638435.1 Urechidicola sp. | reverse complement strand
TTACTTTGCTGAAGTTGATTGTTTTCGAATTGATCTCTGATACTCATATCTATCATACTCATATCCAGAACCGACTGAATCGGAATTAATTTTTGATTTTCTGTCGTAGTATCTAGCTGCAGCAGTTCTTTAGCCGCATCATTGAGGAAGAGAATGTCACCTTGTAGATTGATCGAGACGACTCCAATTTGTATTTTTTCTATAATTGCTTCGAGCTCGCGTCGATGTCTGAGTTCGTTATCTTCGGCCTGTTTTCTAGACTTAAGTCTTGACTGTCGCTCGCGATAGTACAGATATGCCAGAAATAGTGCGCCAAAAAAGATGATGAAAAATATCACCGCATTCTGGGTAAAGCGACTATTTTTTTCTAAGTAGTATAAGTTCCAATTGGTGTCTTTTATTGGGGACGAGTTAACCAGATAGGCTTCATCATCAATCATCCAGAAAGACAATGACAAGTTAAAATCGCGAGCAAACTCATAGGTTTTCTGGAAAAGGCTGGATACTCTGGCTTTACCAAACTGCTGTTGTTCGAGCATTGTAGACTGGACCTGATCAGATAGTTGACCAACACTTTTGTACCGCCACTGCTCCCTTCCGCTAAGGATAATGACATTGTTTTCTGATGCGACAAGAATGTTCTGTCCCGCGTCTCGCCAGTTTGTTTCCCATTCGCGTAAGTCTAGTTTCACAACAATGACACCAATAACGTCACCACTGTCATTCGATACCGACTCAGAAATGAAGAAGCCAGGAATGCCAGTAGTAGCGCCAATGGCGTAATAGAGCTGACGGGTTCCTTGTTCTATTGCATTTTTAAAGTAAGGGCGAAACGAATAGTTCTGATGTAAAAAACTGCTGCTTTGATCGAAGTTGCTTGCCGCAAGCACTTTGCCGGTTTTGTTCATTAAGTAAACAGCACTTGCCCCCGAACGATGGGCCACAAATTTAAGCTGTCGATTTAAACTTTTCTGATCACCATTCTGGTCTATCAGAGCATTTTTAACATTGTCGTCGCTCGCCAAAAGAGCGGGTAAATATTCATACTGACTAATAGAGGCTTTGAAAGACTGCTGCAAAAAACGAGTACTAGATTGTTGCTCAAGGTTCCATGAATTGAGCTGGAAAAAATAGAAAACAATGCTGACAATCAACGAAAATAGACAAAGGAGTAACGGTGCAGGTATCAATTTAGACTTCATGTGTTTTTGACTTTGAGCTGAAAAATGAATCCGAATTAGTGTTCATTTTGCACTATCAGAGTGCATTTTCCCACAACTGCTGTTTTCCGGCTGGCTCATCTTATTAACTGAAAATTATGGTTCGTTAAGTCTTCAAAATGGTTTAAGTAAAGTTGATTTTAAATATATGATAATTTTAAATAATTTTTTAAGTATCTAATTATTAACAATTAAATCAATAATTAGATCCAATTTACAGGCAGGGTTGTTAGATATTTTAGACGAGTGTTTATGCCCCGGCGACTCACAGCCAACCACATGAAAATATACATATAAGTTAAAGTTATATGAGCAGAAAATATCTGCTGTGTAGCCTTTGCGTCAATTACAACCCACAGGAGAGAACTTTGAAAATTGTCGCAGCTATCATCAAGCCTTTTAAACTTGATGACGTTCGAATGTCGTTGTCCGACATCGGTATTAACGGTTTAACCGTTTACGAGGTAAAGGGATTTGGCCGACAGAAAGGCCATACTGAGTTGTACCGAGGCGCCGAATACGTGGTGGATTATATCCCCAAAGTAAAAATAGAAGTTGCTGTCGAAGACGATCAGGTTGATACCGTAGTCGATGCGATTATAGAAACCGCAAGAACTGGAAAAATTGGTGACGGCAAAATATTCGTCACGAATCTAGAACAAGTCATTCGTATTCGCACCGGTGAAACCGGCGCTACAGCACTTTAGGAGCAATTATGGAAACTCAAATATTTCATTTACAGTATGCAATAGACACCTTTTATTTCCTCGTCTGTGGCGCATTAGTAATGTGGATGGCTGCCGGATTCGCTATGTTAGAAGCGGGGCTCGTAAGGTCTAAGAATACAACAGAAATACTAACCAAAAATGTCGTGCTGTATGCCGTAGCCTGCACCATGTATATGGTTATTGGTTACGACATCATGTATGACGGCGGAATATTCCTGTCTGGCTTGTCAGGTGGTGATACATTGGTTGCCGATGCACTCGCGGCATCAGTCGAAAATGGATTCGAAGGTGATTCTGTTTATTCAGCACCATCCGACTTTTTCTTTCAGGTGGTGTTTGTTGCTACCGCTATGTCGATTGTGTCTGGCGCTGTCGCAGAAAGAATGAAGCTTTGGGCATTCATTGCTTTTGCGGTAGTGATGACTGGTTTTATATATCCTGTAGAAGGCTATTGGACCTGGGGCGGCGGCAGTGTATTTGGCCTGTTTAGTCTTGGCGATGATTTCGGTTTCTCTGATTTTGCTGGATCAGGCATTGTCCATCTAGCGGGTGCTGCTGCAGCATTGGCGGGTGTTTTATTGCTGGGTGCTCGAAAGGGCAAGTATGGAAAACAGGGTCAAGTTAATGCGATACCGGGTGCGAATATGCCTCTTGCTACTTTAGGTACTTTTATTCTTTGGATGGGCTGGTTTGGTTTTAACGGTGGCTCGGTACTTAAGCTTGGCGATATCAGTAGTGCTAACGCAGTGGCTATGGTGTTTGTAAACACGAACGCTGCTGCTGCAGGTGGTGTTGTGGCTGCATTAATCTTGGCTCGAATCCTTTTCGGCAAAGCTGACCTAACAATGGTATTGAACGGCGCGCTTGCCGGGCTAGTTGCTATTACGGCTGAACCGTCTACACCAACAGCGCTTCAGGCCAGCTTAATTGGTGCGGTTGGCGGCATTATTGTTGTATTAGCTATTATCTCTTTGGATAAATTAAGGATAGATGATCCTGTAGGTGCAATATCGGTTCATGGTGTCGTTGGAGTTTGGGGCTTACTTGCCGTGCCGCTAACCAATGATGGGGCTAGTTTTATTGGCCAGATTGTCGGTGCTTTAGTGATCTTCTTTTGGGTCTTCTTAGCCAGCTTACTGACTTGGTATCTGATCAAGAAAGCGATGGGTATTCGAGTGAGTGAAGAGGAAGAATACGATGGCGTCGATCTGACTGAATGCGGTATGGAAGCGTATCCAGAGTTTACCAATAAGTAGAAATAGAAAAATGAATCGGTGTTGCGCTCAATTCAAGTGGCGCACACCGATTCAGTCTTTAAAGTTTAGTTGCCCTCAATAATACAAACATCACGGACAGAGGCACCTTTTGAAAATGCTAGTGCCTTGCCATACTCTGCAGAGTGATAACAACGTTCAGCGTCTTCAAGGCTTGGGAATTCGACAATGACATTCCTTGCGCGCTCGTTGCCTTCTAACCAAACCGTTCGTGATCCCCGCGCAAGAAATTTGCCACCATGGGCTTCAATGGGTGCAGTGGCTAGTTTGGCATATTTAGCATAAGCATCAGCGTCAGTAACGTCGACATGGGCAATCCAGTAGGCAGTCATTTAGGTCTCTCAGTTTGATTGAATTTGAAACATACTAGCGCATATTCAGATCAGTTAAAATATGTAATGGTTAAAGAGGGTTTATCAATATTGTTTGTAACGTGATGCGATTTAATCAATAACCAATGGCTAAATTGGTTTATGTATTAGGTTTTAAAATTAGAGTAATCGTTACACCTCATTATCCGACAAAAATTGCAGTATCGATTTGACGCCCCCCCACAACTTTTAGTAAACGCTTACAGCTTTCATTCAGTTTGTAAACCTGCGCAGGTAGTCGCGTTCATGCTGCCAGTCACTCACTCAGGAAATTTTTTCTGCCCAAACCAATCGTGTGGATAGTGGAATCTACGTCACTTATAAACAAGATTAGTGCTTTTGACGATATCGGAATAGCCCCCCAATGTGGTTTGGATAACAGGTTGAAAATGAAGCCTTTTAATCGACAGATACTATAAATGAGCTTACTGTTCGTTTTATTCTGCTTTCCAAGGTCAAGGCTAATACTTTTTTCAATTCAAGAAAGGGTTCAGTAAAAATTCAAATTGATTTTTTGTACATGATTGAGGTTAATCTTGATTCGTATCCTGTTTATTTTGTCTATTTCATGAAAGTCTGATATTGCTACCTTCTAAGCATTGACCCAGGATGATCTCCGTTATTAATGTAAGATTATTTAGTGTAGGACTTGTAATTTCTAACTATTTTACCTATTAGCTTTCCTGAAGAATCCAAATTTAAGGTTTTTATATGGTTACTATCACTCGTTTATTCACGCAGGCTCGGCTTCAGACTCGTCTGATGTTAACGCTTGTTTTTATTGTTCTTTTACAGGCGATTGTTAGCGGTAGTTTTACGCTTCACTATATCGAAGTAGTCCTTGAAGAGCGTATTGGCGAACAGGCTTTGCAGCTCTCGCGAGTGATTTCTTCCTTACCTCAAATTCGTCAAGGTTTAGCCGAGCGTGATGCTAAACAAATCCAGGCCTTGGCTGAAGCGATTCGTTTAGAGACGGACGCTAGGTTTATTGTCGTTGGTGATCTCGAGGGCATCCGTTTCTCACATCCTATTGCAGAACGAATTGGTAAAAAGCGCGTGGGAGGGGATAACCAGAGAGCGATCGAAAGCGGAGAGTCTTATGTGTCGAAGGCAGTGGGCAGTCTTGGACCATCTATGCGCGGCAAGTCACCTATTTTTGATAATAGTGGCAACATTATTGGCGTCACTAGCGTGGGCTATATGTTAGATAGTATCGATGCCCGAGTCAGTGGCTACCAAAACTCAGTGATATTCATCTTGATAACGTCCTTGTTTGTCAGCATGTTGGTTGGCATGGCTATTTCCCGTCATTTCAAAAAGATTCTTTTTGGGCTCGAACCAGAGGAAATAGCGCGCCTTTTCGAGGAGCGAAATACAACTTTAGAAACCGTTAGAGAAGGCATTATTTCGATTGACCTCAAGGGTCTCATTACTACCTTCAACCGCACAGCGATAGAAACTTTAGGGTTGACTAAAACTCAATCGCTAACTGGGCAGGATATTCGTCAAGTATTGCCTGAGAGTGATATGTGGAGTGTGCTCGAAAATGGCAAGCCAGTGCATGACAAAGAAATCTGGATTAATGGCCAAAATTTGATTGTCAACCGGCTACCGGTCAACGTTAATGGAAAAATCACTGGCGTCGTCTCTAGTTTTCGACCTAAAGGCGAACTTGAATTACTGACTCGACAGTTATCTCAAATTGAACAGTATGCCGAAAGCCTGCGATCTCAAAGTCATGAATATGCAAATAAGCTACATACCATTGGTGGCTTAATTCAGTTGGGTGCGAATGATCAGGCGATGGCGCTTATTGGTCAGGAAAGCAAAGGTATACAGGACTTAGTGCAGCTGTTGGTAACGGTAGTGCCGGACCCTATTGTTGCTGGATGCATTCTAGGAAAGTTTAATCGGGCGCGCGAACTTGGACTCGAGCTAATCGTTGATAAAGAAAGCCAAATGGAGGACATTCCAAAAAGCATACCGCGCGACAAGCTAGTCACTTTAATTGGGAATTTGCTCGATAATGCGTTTGAGGCGACTCGAGTCAATATAAAAAAAGACGACCCTGCCAATCGTAATGTGACACTGTCTATGAGCGATTATGGTGACGATTTAATTTTTGAAATTGACGATAACGGAAAAGGTATTTCGGACGAAGATAAAAGATTAATATTTGATAAAGGCGTTAGCTCAAAAATTGAAGAGGGCCATGGCTACGGCTTATATCTAGTTTCCTGTATTTTAAAGGAACTTCATGGGGAAATGACGCTGCGAAATCTTGACGTTGGAGGGAGTCGCGCTATTGTGTACCTTCCCAAAAATATTAATGTGAAAACCTGAGAAGTTAAAATGACTGCAATAAGAACTATTATCGCTGAGGATGACGAACGGATTGCCGAAATTCAACGTCGATTTCTTGACAAAGTCGAAGGCTATGAAGTCATCGGCATTGCACATAATATGACTGACTGCAGGGAAATGAGCGATATCCTCGAACCGGATTTGATCCTGTTGGACATACAGTTTCCAGATGGCAATGGGCTGGAATTTTTAAAGTCTCTGAGGGAGAGTGACAAAACCGTTGATGTGATATTGGTTACCGCGGCAAAGGATGTTAATTCGCTCAAAGATGCGATGCATGGCGGTGTGTTCGACTACATTGTGAAACCCATGGAATTCAATCGGTTACGTCACTCACTAGATAGATTTAGAAACCATTTTAATAAAATAAATACGTTAGAAACTCTGGAACAATCAGATATAGATGGCCTCATGCCCGGTGTCAAAGGCGTCTATGCTGACAATAAAGAAGATAGTTTGCCTAAGGGTATCGATTCAATCACGCTGACTAAAGTGCGAGAATTATTTCATACTAATCCTGCTTCACTGAGTGCGGATCTAGTTGGGCAGGATATCGGCGTATGCCGTACCACGGCACGACGATATCTGGAATTTTTAGTCGGTACGCGAGAGCTGGCAGTCGATGTCAGTTATGGTGGCGTTGGTCGCCCTGAACGCCATTACTGCCAGTCATAAGTGTTAGCACCATTAGCCGAGTTGCTCTGGGGTGTTATGTTTCGAATCTTTACATTTTGCAGCATGCACTTTATGAACATTATTAACTTTAAATATTAAAAGCTCATTATCCTCCAATTATTCTCCCCGTTAACACAGTCGATGTAAGTTCCTAACTCGTACACAATACAATTAAGGTGGATATCTATGAATAATAAATTTAAAAAAAGCAGACGTAGTGTTTTTACTATGGCTGCAGTTGGTTGTCTGAGTTTGGCAATAGCTGGGATCTCAACATCAGTTTTTGCCGCGAAACTTGATTCAATTCATTTTCTAATTCCAGGTGGCGCTGGTGGTGGCTGGGATGGAACTGCTCGCGGAACAGGTGAAGCGTTAACGAAAGCTGGGATCATTAAGCAGGCGACGTTTGAAAACAT
>JBLILW010000132.1:0-7051 GCA_047638435.1 Urechidicola sp. | reverse complement strand
ACTCCTCAAGTTTATTAGTATTCTTTAGTTTGACAGTGGCTTTTAATCTTTGTCGGCTCATAAAGTAATAAGTATCAAATCAGCCATTTAAGATTCATAAATGTGGGAGGTCAAGATATTGTTCTAAAAAATAGCTTATCTGCACTGACATTTTTCGCCGCCTACTTTTTAACACAATTTTCCCAATTCGAAATGACTCAATTTCTTTATTGCGGGTTAAGAATAAAATAGGGAATGATCATTGCTCATATATTTGTTTCCGTATTGGACGAAATCAAAACCCGACCTATCTTCAGATGATTATTACTACAATTTAAATCATAAATCTCAGCCTCTTGATAAGAGGAGCCAGTTTTTAAGCAGGCACTAATGTAACGTTGGAAATGCAATTGTATTAATAATTGACGATAGAAATGGCTGTTGTCTGTAATCAATACTCACATTTGATCTAGATTAGATTAATAGACTGGAATTGGTCATTAAAATATAGGGGCGATTAAATCTCCTAGCTTCGGTGGTTAATAAACTTAGGGCATAATTAGAACTCAACCTGAAACTAGGGCCTAATTGGCTCCCTATTGTTAACCTTGCTGGCTTTGAAACGTGATTGCGGCCAGTCGTCGGACTTCTGACACAGCCACGCTAGTGGAGGGGAAGTCCAAGCTTCTCATTGCACTTAGCTCATTGACCATATTATCATAGCGTTCGAGTGCTTCCGCGTAGAGCTCTTCCCACTGCGCCAATGCCTGAGTGACGTGACGCTTATCGGTAACTGACTGTAATATCATTTCTGTTAGGTTGTGCTGGTTGACATGTAACTCATTACGCATGTTGACGATAGCCAGGTTGTTCCAGTGATTTCGCACAATAGTTTTTGATATGGCGCTGCGAATCCAGTGCAACTTTAAACGTTCAGATACGGCATAAAATAGCTTTGCTGTATTTTCGGTGTCACTCAATAGCTTGCTTTTAATTTCGATAATATCGAAAGCAGATGCCAATGTGGTTTTATCGGCCAGTTCTTCAGCGAGCTCTTTTGGCAGCTTGTATTTGATGAAGTGCTCAAGTGAAGCACTGTAGTTTTTCTTAGACTGTCCAATCATCGAGTTGGCAATAACTTTACGTAATATCTTTATGTCAGTTTTGTATCGCTCGATAAGGTCACTAACGTTAAAATTAGCGCTCTTATTACGCAGTAACCAACTAATGGAACGTTCTAACAATCCGCTGACGGAACGAAAGCACTCATAACGGTAATGTTCAGACACGACATTATCGAGCTGCTCGAGTGACTGCCAGGTTTCATTTAAATCAAATATATCGACACAGACAACATAGGCTTTTGCGATATTTTCAATACTGGCACCCGTTTCTTCACGGATACGAAAGCCAAATCCAATCCCAATATTGTTGGCAATCATATTACTTAACAACGTCGCTATGATTTCTTTGCGCAATGGATGTTGAAGTATTTCTGCTGCGTATTTTTCTTGTAGCTGTGTTGGGAAGTAATCGAGCAATAATTGGTTATAACAATCCTCGGTCAATGATGAAGAGTCCAGCAGCACTTTTTTATAAGTCAACTTACTATATGACAACAATATAGATAGCTCAGGACGAGTTAGGCCTTTATTTTGTGCTATTCGTTCGACGACTTGTTCGTCATTTGGAAGGTTCTCGAGTCGACGGCTAAAGACTCCTTCACGCTCGAGGTGGCGCATAAATCGGGCATGTTGATGCATATTCGAAGCGGCATCTTGTTCTATGCTGTCGATTATTTGAGTTTGTCGATAATTGTTGAATAGGCAGTGCTCGGCAACTTCGTCTGTCATTTCAACCAATAGGTCATTTCGTTCTTGCTGGCTTAAACGCCCTGCCTTGACTAGTTGTGATAACAAAATCTTAATGTTGACTTCGTTATCAGAGCAGTCGACACCCGCGGAGTTATCGATAGAATCGGTATAAATCAGACCACCTGACTGGGCGTATTCGATACGACCCCTCTGTGTGAGACCAAGGTTGCCGCCTTCCCCGATTGATTTGGCTCTGACTCGACACCCATCGATACGAATGGCGTCGTTATTTTTATCGGATACGTCGGCATGGGTTTCACCCGAAGCTTTAATGTAAGTGCCGATACCACCGTTCCAGATCAGGTCGACCTGAGCCTTTAATAGGAAGACGATAAGTTCATTGGGTGTGACGCTCGACTGTTTACAACCGATCAGATGCTTGATCTCTGGGGACAAATCTATTTGTTTGGCTTTGCGAGAAAAAATGCCTCCGCCTTGGCTAATGATTTTTTCATTGTAGTCAGACCAGCTAGAACGAGGCATTTCGAACAGACGTTGGCGTTCAGCAAAGCTACTTTTAGTATTTGGGGTTGGGTCAATAAATATGTGCATGTGATTGAATGCTGCGACCAAATTAATACAGGGTGATAACAACATGCCATTTCCAAATACATCACCTGACATGTCACCAATACCGACAACGGTGAAGTCTTCAGTCTGAATATTTTTACCCACGCCGCGGAAGTGACGTTTCACTGATTCCCACGCGCCGCGAGCGGTAATGCCCATTTTTTTATGGTCGTAGCCTTGTGATCCACCTGAGGCGAACGCATCGTCAAGCCAAAAATCGTGCTCTGCAGCAATGCCATTGGCAACGTCAGAAAATGCTGCCGTGCCTTTATCCGCAGCAACTACCAGGTAGGGGTCGTTTTCATCGTAGATATTGGTAAGTCTAGGATGTTCAATTACGAGATTTTGAAGGTTGTCAGTCAATGCTAGTAGGGCATTGATATAAAGGGAATAACACGCTTGTACCTCCGGATAAATGTCGGCAGCAGCCAGTTTTGAAACGTGTTTGGTGATGAAACCACCTTTAGAGCCCGCAGGAACAATAATTGCATTTTTGACCATTTGCGCTTTCATTAGGCCTAATACTTCCGTTCGATAGTCTTCTTTACGATCGGACCATCGGATGCCACCCCTAGCGACTAATCCACCGCGTAGGTGAATGCCTTCAAAGCGTGAAGAGTAAACGAATATTTCAAACCGAGGGCTTGGTTTTGGCATGCCCACAATCGAGATTGAATCGAGTTTGAAACTGATATAGCTATTGTCACCCTCAGCCTGCTGAAAGTAATTGGTCCGCACACTGGACTCGATTAAGTTGAGCATACGTTTGTATATTAAATCGTGATCAAGTGATTCTATGTGATGAAGCTTTTCTCTAATTGTCTTAACCAAATCTGGATATGAATTTAAATCAGTCTTTTGCGGATCAAATTTTTGCAGAAAGCACTTAACTAAAAGCAAGGTGATTTCAGGGAAGGTGTTTAATGTCTCGGTGATATAAGCGCTACTATGTGGGAACCGGATTTGTTGCAAATAGGCCGTATAGGCTCTCAGAATTTGAATATTGCTTGCCTTAATACAGGCGCTAAACAGCAATTCATTGAACGCATCGTTTTCGCTTCTTTTATGCCAAATGTTTTCAAACAACTCGGTGAAATAACACGGTATCTTGTCGACATCGATATCACAAAGATTTGCACCTTCACCAAGCGTGAAATGTTGTATCCAGAAGATACGATCACCGAGCGTTATTTTGTAAGGCCGACTAATCAGTACGTTTAGTCCCATAGATTCGAAGATTGGCATTGAATCAGAGAGGTTAATGGAATCACCCATAGTGTAGATTTTGATCGAGTACTGATCAGGGTTTTTTTCTATTTTGACGAGTTGTGCCTGAACAGGATTACTGGTGGTGACGTCAGCCAAAATTGACAAGTCGTATAAGGCGTCACTGGCAGCCAGATCGACCTGATAATTGTGGGAAAAGGTGCCTTCTCCAACCTCGAGTGTTTTCAGTAAAGGTTGAGCGCTAATTCCGCTTTGTAGTTCTTTATACCACTGATTGTCCACTATCATTGCCCCGTTTGGATGATTCAAGTTATTCGGTGAAATGTCATTCGTACTAACCTAATTATATATTTTTGAACCTTAAAGAGGTTCACTTTTTATAGTGTAAGTGTAGTCATTTTCACCCTCTAATTAAGCTTTATATTGGTTTTATCCATAGATTTTAATAATAACCTATATAGGTGCTCGTCTGTTAGCCTCTGAATTTTTTTGACTAAAGAATCGGTTGTAACTCTTTAGGTATCTGAAATTCCTTTAACTGAGTAGTTAACGGACATTTGAACTTCAGAAAAACCGCTGCTAGTTGTAAGTCGACAGAATCACCGCCGCCATACAGACGGTCACCTTGAATGGGGAAACCATGTTCACTTAAATGACGGCGTATTTGGTGCTTTCGACCCGTTTCGATATGAATTTCAAGTAAAGATAATTTTTTCTCAGGGCAATATTCCAATCGTCTAACGTTTGAACGGGCGTGACGTCCGTCAATCTCAATATTAATTGTGATTGGGTTAGCATGATCTGAAAATTGACCACAAACTATTGCTCTATATACTTTAACTATTGAGCGCTGCTTGAATAGGTCTGATAGGTTTTGGGTCATTTGCTTACTATGAGCAATAACAATGAGGCCGCAAGCTGCTCGGTCTAGTCTGTGGACAATCATTGCTGGGCGTTGTTTTGAGTCGTTAGATTCTATCCAGCGATGAATAGTACAGTGATCACCCCATTTCGACCCTTGGCACAATACACCTCTGGGCTTGAACCAGATGCTGTAACCTTCTTCATCCGATATCAGTTTGGGTCGAGGGATCTCAACATTGAGAATACTTTGGTCAAAATAAAAGTGTAATGAGGCGCCTTTCGCTAATGCTTTTTTTGCTCGGCGTATTCGATTAATGCCATTTTTATCGGACAACCAGACAGCGCCTTTCTTCATTGCAAGCTTAATTTGGCTCAATGGCAGCTGCGTTGTTTCGGCTAGAAAAGGAGCCGCTAAGGTATTTTCTGAGTCGATGTCGATATGAAATTCTATTGGTTTAATCATCAGTTAAGCTGTGCATTGACGCAGTGTTATTCGTACAGAATAAATCCGAGCACAGCAGAAGCTGTGAACCCCAGTGTGATGATGATCCAATCCGCAACGCTGTAAGACTTTTCGGTAAAGGGTGTTGCAGTTGAATCTTGGGATATCAATGTGAAGTTTTTTAAATCAACGTCGTCGATGGTGCCAGTGGACTGAAGCTTTTTAAGTAACTGAGATCTGATTTTTAGATATTCTTCGCGCGTGATAACATTACTGGTATAAGATTTAACCAGTAGTCGAAATGGTGACGGTGAATTATCCATTAATTTATAAACTGCGCGTTGATTTGTTTGTTTAGGTTTTGCAGGCGAGTGTCATCAGGGAACAGCTTTAGGCCAGTGGTAATATAATTACGGGCGTCGTTATATTGACGATTTGTAATTAGTATTTCAGCCTCAGATAAATACAGGCCAGCTAATTTGGCCTCTTTTAGTAGGTAATGCTTTGGGTCGATGCGTTTGATCATGGATAGAACCGTCGTCATATCTTCACCGTTTGCAGACTTAACTAGTTGTTTGCTGTTTAAGTAACGATTATACGACGATATGAGGCTGCTCATTAAGTGGTCTTTTTGTTTTTTGATTTGATCTTTGATGGTCGATAGAGCAACTGAATCAGGGTAAAGTTTCTTTGCTTGTAATAGTAAATTGATGGCTTGAGGGTAATCGTATAAACCTTCCTTGGGTCTGAAAACAAAACGTACTCTATCGTGATAGAAGGTTATTATTTCTCGTCTTAAACCAACAAGAATTATTTTTCGCTTTTCGGTATTTAGTTGACCAAGTGACCAAATAGTTTCAATCATTAGTGCTTTGTCACCCTGTTTAATTAATTGAATTTTGTCATGCAGTGCCTGCTCGGACTGAAATTCAATAAAGGGTTTATATCCAATACCAGCGATAATGATAGAAATGAATATGGCTCCCAGTATCATTGATTTTGCATTAGATTTTTTTGATCGCATGCCTTCAGCAAATTTTTCAACTGTAGCGATTCGGTCTTCGCGGGTAACTGTTAAGGCTTTCATTAAAGTTCGTTGCTGCTTACGATTCAAGCCTTTAATTGACTTTGGTTTAATGCCCAGCTCCTTGATTTTAGGCGAAGCTATCTTATTATAAGGATGCTTGCCAGCAGCGAGCAATTGATAGGAGACGCAGGCAAGGCCATAGATATCGTCTCGTGGATCGGGGTTCATACCTGCGAACATTTCAGGCGTTGCATAGGAGGGTGAAACCGCACTCAATTTGGCCGGATCAAACACGGTGTTTTCACGCTCTTTATCGTTTTGAGTGCTGACTTGAGCGATACCAAAATCGAGCAGTTTTACGCGCCCATCGCTGAGCAAAAAGCAATTGCCAGGTTTGAAATCTGAGTGTATCAGACGTTTTTCATGTGCGTATGCCAGACCACTACAAAGTTCATTAATAATATGAAGCGCCTGATTTGTTTTGAGTGGTTTCTTAGCGATCTCTTTGATCAGCTGATTTAAGGGCTTTCCCTGGAGATATTCCATAGTCATGAAAACCGTATTAGAATCGCGGTCGAAATCGTAAACGGTCGCAATGTTGGGGTGAGCCAGACGTTGCGCTTTACTCGCCTCTCCCTGTAACGCGATAAACGAGCCGGAGTACTTTTTAAAGGCGTTAGTGAGTACTTTTATGGCGACGTAAGGATCTTTATCCTGGGCTTCTACCTTGAGCATATCTTTTGCTTTATAGACGACGCCCATGCCGCCTTGGCCTAATTTTTCTAACAAAACGAAACGATCTTTCAGGATCACACCAGGTCCAAGAGCAGCCTGCTCTTTTGGTTTTTCTGATCTTGCAGAGAAGTCAGGCTGACTATAAAGCCTGTCTTCCTGAAGTTGAATTGAAGGTGTTGATGTCTCAGAGATGTTTTGTGAATTAGGTATATTGCTGGGTACAACAATCCTTTTATCACGGCTGTAATCCATGGATGGTTCTGTTACATCTAAAAGGTGGAGCGTCTGATCTTCGTTAAAGGAGGCAATATTTGTTTCATTACCACTTTTTAA
>JBLILW010000131.1:0-7142 GCA_047638435.1 Urechidicola sp. | reverse complement strand
TTGCGCAATAATACATATTTCATCCCAGCCATTAGTTTGCCCCACCAGGGATAAAGTTGATTATTTAGAGTAGGCACTTTGGATTTGTAATAATGGGTGTACCCCAAATGATCTTGCAAGTTACGTCCGACCGCTTCTGCGGCGTGTACAACAGGGATATCAAAATCTTTCAGTAACTTTGCAGGGCCTATGCCCGATAGTTGCAATAAGTGTGGCGAATTGATCGCACCAGCACACACAATGACTTCTCGATTGGCCGATGCAACATGAATCTCACCTTGTCTTTTATACTCGACACCATAAGCCGCATTATGACGAAATAATACTCGATTGACCTGAGCATCAGTCACCATTTGGCAGTTGTCACGTTTGAGGGCAGGGTGCAAATAGGCGCGAGCAGCTGACATGCGCAAACCGTTTTTAGTCGTAATTTGGTAATGTCCAAGGCCTTCCTGACTTTTACCATTAAAATCAGCGTTGTAATCAAAACCCAGTTGTTGACCCGCTTGTAGAAAGGTCTTAGTCAAAGGGTGATATTGTTTGCTCACATTATTAACATATAAAGGACCGCTATCACCACGATACTCATTGCCACCATCTGAATTAGTTTCAGATTTCTTAAAGTAAGGCAGCACATCGTCCCAACCCCATCCAACATTGCCCAATGTTTGCCAGTAGTCATAATCCTCAGCTTGTCCGCGAATATAAACCATTGCATTAATAGAACTAGACCCTCCAACAACCTTGCCTCGTGGCCAGTAGTTAGATTGATTATTGAGACCAGGGGCTTTTTCTGTGGTGTACATCCAATTGACCTTGGGGTCGTAAAACGCCTTACCATAGCCAATCGGTGTCTGTATCCAGAATTTTTGATCACTGCCACCAGCCTCTAATACCAGTACTGAATATCTTCCGCTGGCACTTAGCCGGTTAGCCAATACGCAACCAGCCGACCCCGCACCGACGATAATGTAATCAAATAACGAAGTCATCGCCGTTTACCTATAAAAATTTAGGCGGAATATAACCATGAACCTCAATGAAGTAAAATGAAAACTGATGGTTCCACAGCGCCTAACGATATTGCATAATTAACAAATCATTTCCCTTGGAGTTAATCTTGAAGTTTACCGTTGAAGAGTTCCGTCACTGGAAGCACAAAAACGTTACATTGTTAGGCATGTCGGGTGTTGGCAAGTCGTACCTGTCGAGCATGTTACAAGGTAAGCAATGGTTTCATTACTCGGGTGACTATCGAATAGGCACACGTTATCTGGACGAACATATCCTCGATATGATTAAGCAGCAGGCGATGCAAGTACCGTTTCTAAAAGACCTGTTGCGCAAAGACTGGATACACATACGCAATAATATCAAGGTCGATGACCTCGGCCCGGTATTAAGTTTTGTTGGCAAGCTGGGTAATCCAGCATTAGGCGGCGTTGAGCTAGATGAATTTATCAGACGACAAGCCATTTATCGTCAGGCCGAGATTGATGCCATGCTCGAAGTACCAGAATTCATAAAAAAAGCGCAGCACATATACGGCTACCCTCATTTCATTAATGATGTCGGCGGCAGCTTATGTGAGCTAGAAGAGCCAGGCGTGATTGAATCGTTAATTGATTGTAGTTTGATTCTTTACATACAAGTCACCAATCAAGCACAGGAAGATACACTCGTTCAAAGAGCGCAAAGCTCACCAAAACCGTTATTTTATCGACCCGAATTTTTGCAGCAACATCTTCAAATGTATTTTGAAGAAACCGGGCTAGAATACGCTGCCCAAATAGACCCAGATGAATTTGCACGTTGGGTGTTTCCACACCTGTTTCATTCTCGTATACCCAGATACGAAGCGATTGCGCAACCGCATGGTTACACCGTAACATCCGATGAAGTGGCACAAGTGAAGGATGAAGACGATTTTCTAGCCTTGATAGAACTAGCCATAGCGAGACAAAGCTAATGCCATTAGTTGCTCACAATAACTTACCCGCGTTCGACAAACTGTTGACCGAAGGGGTGAAAGTCTTAAAGCCCAATATCGCGCAGCATCAGGATATTCGCGAATTGCACATTGGCTTGTTAAACATGATGCCAGACTCAGCATTAGATGCCACCGAGCGGCAGTTTTTCCGCCTGATAGGGGAGAGCAATCCGATTGCACAATTTTATATGCACCCATTTACGCTTGATACGCTACCCCGAAGTGAAAAAGCCCAGGCCCATATTGATCAACATTACGAAAGTTTCGAGCAAGTTCGGGCCCAAGGGCTAGACGCATTGATCATAACGGGTGCAAATGTCACCGGGCCAGAACTCTCTGCCGAAGTGTTTTGGGAGTCTCTCATCGAAGTGGCTGATTGGGCACACCAAAATGTGACATCAACCTTATGCTCTTGCCTTGCGACCCATGCCGTACTCGAGTTCCGATATGGACAAAAACGTCAACAACAACCACATAAAAAGTGGGGCGTCTTCAATCATAGTGTGATCGACCAGAAGCACCCGTTGGTTGTTGATATTAATACACAGTTTGATGTCCCTCATTCTCGTTGGAACAAGGTTGATTCGCAGCAATTCGACGCAGCTGGGTTAAAAACACTCGTGACTGGTGATGACGGATGTATTCATCTTGCAACCAGTGCCGACGGTTTTCGTACCGTTTTTTTTCAAGGCCATCCTGAATACGACACCATTTCATTGTTGAAGGAATATAAGCGGGAAGTAACCCGATATATCACTGATGAGTTAATGGCCTACCCACCCTTACCGACAGGGTATTTTGGCGTATTTGAATCGGCTTTAATGCGTGAATATGAATCGAGAGTAAAATTGGCCAAGGGTAAACATTCAGAGATACCCCTCTTTCCCGAGTCGCTAATGTTACCGAAACTCAACAATACTTGGCATGATACGGCCAGCGCAGTGGTGGGTAACTGGATGGGATTGATTTATCAAGTCACCCATAAGGACAGACAAAAGCCTTTCATGGATTGCATCGATATTGAAAACCCGTTAGGTTTACCTGAATTGAATAAATAACACTTTGCGAGAGATGGCTGAGGTAATGGGAGTGTTCATCAATATTGCAGCCATCAACTTCACTCGTACGGTTTTTCCTTCGTCTTTGCCTACCTAAATGCAATATCTGTCAGTTTCCCAGTGGTACTTTGCTTCGCCATTATGGGAGTATATTTTCAACCAAACCGAATATACCCCCATAGATTTTGGATATCTATGGACGTTAAAGTACATGAATAGATTGGGGTTTGGCAGTGAATGGCTGTGTAGCTAGGTTTCGGCCACAAAAAAGGACGTCAATGGACGTCCTTAATTTGATATATGGTACCGGTGGGCGGACTCGAACCGCCACTGCTTGCGCAAATGGATTTTGAATCCATCGTGTATACCAATTTCACCACACCGGCTTAGAACTTAGAAGAGGGCGGATTCTAATGTAATTTGTTTGTTTGTGGTAGGCCTTGGAGGTAATAATAAAGCAGAAATTTAGAATCAGTGGCAATCTTGTTGCTGAGCGGTATCATACGCGCTTTTTAAGCCCTAAAAATTTAAATTAGACCTTCAATTAGATCAGCCCAACTTAACCCATGCAACACGCCTTATGCAACTAGCCGACTTTGATTACCACTTGCCAGACGAGCTAATTGCTCAAAAACCACTGGCGCAACGCCGTGCTTCGCGTCTTTTACGTGTTACACCTTTAGTGGGTGATATTACTAACGGACAATTTACTGATATTACGACTTTTTTGAATTCTGGTGATTTGCTCGTTTTTAATGATACTCGAGTTGTACCTGCGCGACTGTTTGGTCAAAAGCAAACAGGTGGCAAGATTGAAGTGTTAGTAGAAAGAATACTAGATGATCAAACTTTGCTCGCCCATATACGTTCCAGCAAATCGCCCAAAGAAGGCGCTGTTTTATTATTGGAAGAGCAAATTAGTTGTGTCATGACAGAGCGAGAGGGCGCTTTGTTCAAGTTAACTCAGGGTAGCGATAAAAGCTGGTTAACCTTATTAAATCAATACGGCCATATGCCATTACCGCCGTATATCGAGCGGGCAGACGACGAAGAGGATTTAGAACGATATCAAACGGTTTATGCGCAAAATCCAGGCGCGGTTGCAGCGCCGACTGCTGGTTTGCATTTTGATCAGGCGCTTATCACCGAATTGGAAGTTAAAGGGGTTGAAACCGCTCATATCACATTACATGTCGGCGCAGGAACTTTTCAGCCGGTTAAGGTTGAAAACATAGATGAGCATGTGATGCATTCTGAATGGGTTGAAGTATCGCAGCAGGTGTGCGACGCCATTGCTCGGACTCATATGAATGGCAATAAAGTGGTGGCTGTCGGCACAACTGTGGTGCGTAGTCTTGAAGCGGCAGCGTCAGGCGGTAAGGCAAAAGCGTTTAAAGGTGATGTTTCAATCTTTATTACACCTGGTTTTCGGTTTAATGCAGTTGATGCCATGATTACTAATTTTCATCTGCCTAAATCTACCTTATTAATGTTGGTGAGTGCTTTTGCTGGAACCGAGTTAATACAACGCGCCTATCGGCAGGCTGTGAATGAGCAATATCGTTTCTTTAGTTATGGTGACGCTATGCTGATTGAATCAAAAATGCCAAATAGTACATAACCAATAAACAATGCCCAATAAAGCGTCCCAAATTAAAGAAAGCCAAATTTAGAGATTAATAATGAAATTTACACTGGATAAAACACTGGGTAATGCCCGCAGAGGACGACTCACCTTCGATCGTGGTGTGGTAGAAACGCCAGCCTTCATGCCGGTCGGCACCTATGGCACGGTAAAAGCCATGACACCAGAAGAGTTAACTGGATTAGGCGCACAAATAATCCTCGGTAATACCTTTCATTTAATGCTTCGGCCCGGCACCGAAATAATAAAGAAACATGGTGATTTACATGACTTCATGAACTGGCACGGGCCTATCTTGACTGACTCAGGTGGTTTTCAGGTATTTAGCCTAGCGAAGATGCGCAAAATTACAGAGGAAGGTGTACATTTTAATTCCCCGGTCAACGGCTCAAAAATATTTCTTAGCCCTGAGGTTTCGATGCAGGTGCAGCGTGATCTTGGCTCAGATATTGTGATGGTATTTGACGAATGCACGCCTTATCCGGCTGAGGCAAACGTTGTTCGAGACTCAATGGAAATGTCATTGCGCTGGGCTGCTCGAAGTAAGGCTGCCCATGCTGATAACCCGAATGCTCTATTTGGCATTGTTCAGGGTGGTACCTATCCAGAGTTACGTCGTGAATCAGCGTTGGGTTTAACCGAGATAGGGTTTGATGGCTATGCCATTGGTGGCCTGTCCGTTGGTGAGCCAGCGGATGAAAGGAATGAAACACTCGATCATTGCCTGCCACATTTGCCAACAGACAAACCACGTTATTTGATGGGCGTTGGTAAGCCAGAGGATTTGATCGAAGGCGTGCGTCGTGGTATCGATATGTTCGACTGCGTCATTCCGACACGCAACGCGCGGACCGGTTTTCTTTATACTCATCAGGGTATTGTTCGCATACGCAATGCACGCCACGCAGATGATATATTGCCCATCGACGAACAGTGCGGTTGTTATACCTGCCAGAATTATTCGCGAGCCTATTTAAGACATCTCGATAAATGTGGAGAAATTTTAGGCGCTCGACTCAACACCATCCATAACTTGTATTACTTTCAGGAATTGATGAGTCGTATTCGTGAGGCGATAGCAGAAGACCGATACGATAGTTTTTGTGATGAGTTTTACGCACAGTTTGAACCAAAATAATCTTTCAATTAAAGGTATTATCTAGGCCCTCAGGCCGATAAACTTGAAGGCTTGTGAGAATACGGGGCTAGTGCCATAATACGCGCCGCTTCGGGGTAGGCTTGGACTATCCGCACACTTCGTGAAGACGAATAAATCCATTTAAGCAACATTTATTTAACAAAGGTAGGTTAAGCATGAGTTTTTTTATTAATGACGCAATGGCACAAAGTGCTGGCGCTCAGTCTGGTGGTACTTTCGAATTAATTATTCCGTTAGTTTTGATGTTCGCAATCTTCTACTTTTTGCTTATTCGCCCGCAGCAAAAGAAGGCGAAAGAGCACAAGAAGCTAGTTGAAGAACTTAAGAAAGGCGACGAAGTGATTACTACTGGTGGTTTGTTAGCCAAAATTACCGAGGTCGATGACAGTTTCCTTACCTGCGAGATTGCCGACAAGGTCGAAGTTAAAATTCAAGTTCATGCTGTAGCCACTGTCTTACCTAAAGGCACAATTAAGAAGCTGTAACCCCTATGGTCAATCAATATCCTGCATGGAAATATCTGCTGCTCATCATCATCACGGTCTTTGGTGTTATTTACGCCACGCCTAATTTATATGGTGAAGACCCCGCGGTACAAATTTCACATCGCGTTAATCTGGTGAATGAAAGTGAACTATCGCATGTACGAGACATTCTTGTCGCCGAAGGCATTAAATTTCGTTCAATTGAACAAAATGTAAGTAATTTTCTAGTTCGTTTTGACGATGAAGACGAGCAGCTTAAAGCATCCAGCCAAATCCGCGAAGCCCTCCAAAAGTTAGATAGTCGCTATTCTGTCGCCATTAATTTGGCACCAGCGACGCCGGAGTGGCTGGCAAGCTTAAACGCATTGCCCATGTATCTCGGCCTCGACTTGCGCGGTGGTGTGCACTTCCTGATGGAAGTGGATATGGATTCGGCCATAGAAAAATCTCTACAACGTTCAGAAAGCGAACTTAAAGCGTTTATGCGTGGCGAGAAAATTCGTTACACGTCGGTGCAGTCGAATACGACAGGTATCGATCTGCGATTTGGCAGTTTAGCTGTGCGTGACGATGCTAAATTAAAGATCGAAAATAAATTCCGAGATTTTGTTTTTGTGATGCGTGACGAGGCAGATAATGGTCTCATCAAAATGTCATTGAACCCGACTGCATTACAAAATGAGAAAAAACTGGCGATAGAGCAAAATATATCAACACTCAGAAATCGAGTGAATGAACTGGGAGTTGCCGAGCCGGTAATCCAGCGTCAGGGTGAAGATCGAGTCGTAGTTCAGCTACCTGGCGT